>DASQSQ010000304.1:0-12037 GCA_035642315.1 Mycobacterium sp. | reverse complement strand
GGCGAATTCATCCAGGTCGCCGGAGACCACGATGCGGGTCTGCGTCGCCCCGAGCCGGTCGAGTTGCGCGCGGACCTGACGCGCCAGCACGCCCAGATCCCCGGAGTCGATCCGCACGGCGCCCAGCCCGGTGCCGGCGGCTGCCACCGCATTGGCCACACCGGTCGTCACGTCGTAGGTGTCGACCAGCAGCGTGGTGCCAGCACCGAGCGCGTCGACCTGCGCCGCGAACGCGGCCGGCTCGTCAGGTCCGTCGGGGCCGGTGTGCAGCAGGGTGAACGCGTGCGCGCTGGTGCCTTCGGTCGGCACGCCGTAGCGGCGGCTGGCCTCGAGGTTGGATGACGCGGCGAAGCCGGCGATGTAGGCGGCACGGGCCGCGGCGACGGCGGCGCGCTCATGGGTGCGCCGTGAGCCCATGTCCATCACCGGCCGTCCCGCGGCTGCGCTGACCATCCGAGCGGCTGCCGATGCAACGGCGGTGTCGTGGTTGAAGATCGACAACGCCAGCGTCTCGAGCACCACACATTCAGCGAAGCTGCCGTGCACCGACAACACCGGAGATCCGGGGAAGTACAGCTCGCCCTCTGCATAGCCGTCGACGTCGCCGCCGAAGCGAAAGTCGCGCAGATATGCCAACGTGTCGCGGTCGAGAAATTCCGCCAGCGATTCGCACGCCACGTCGTCGAACCTGAACTCGGGCAGGGCCTCCACAAATCGGCCGGTCCCGGCGACCACGCCGTAGCGCCGTCCGTCGGGCAGCCGGCGCGCGAACAACTCGAACGTGGTCTGGCGACCTGCGGTGCCATCGCGCAGCGCCGCCGCCAACATCGTCAATTCGTATCGGTCGGTCAGCAGCCCGGCGCACACCGAGTCATTCACACCGCAAACGGTATCGGGTGGATCGCCGCGGCTCGCTATCCTAGGACCCATGGTTGCGTCAGCCCCGACCAAGCCGGGTACCACCAGGCAACGGGAAGCCGACTCGGTCGAAGCCACGGCCGCTCCCTGGGTGACCATTGTGTGGGACGATCCGGTCAACCTGATGAACTACGTGACGTACGTCTTCCAGAAGCTGTTCGGCTACAGCGAGCCGCACGCCACCAAGTTGATGCTGCAGGTGCACAACGAAGGCAAAGCAGTGGTGTCGGCCGGCAGCCGGGAATCCATGGAGACCGACGTGTCCAAGCTGCATGCGGCCGGGTTGTGGGCCACCATGCAGCAGGACCGCTGAGAGGGTATCCGGGTTCGGACGTGCGCAAGTGGAAGCGGGTTGAGACCGCCGACGGTCCCCGTTTCCGGTCCGCTCTGGACGCGAATGAGGCGGCCTTGCTCAAGAATCTGGTCGGTTCGATGATCGGACTTCTTGATGAGCGCGAATCATCCTCGCCGCCAGACGAACTCGAGCAGATCACCGGCATGAAGACCGGCAACTCCAAACCTCCGGACAATGCCACGCTGCAGCGGCTGTTACCGGACTTCTCGAAGCCTCACGACAACGACGCCGGTGGCAAAGAAGGCACCGACAGGCTGAATGCCGCGCTGCGCAGCCTGCACGAGCCGGAGATCATCGAGGCTAAACGCGTTGCCGCACAACAGCTATTGGCGACGGTCCCGGATGACGGCGGTCGATTCGAGCTCACCGAGGACGCCGCGAACGCCTGGGTCGCGGCCGTCAACGACATCCGCCTGGCGCTGGGCACGATGCTCGATATCCGTCCCGACGGTCCGGATCGACTGCCCGACGAGCATCCGATGGCCTCGCACCTCGACGTCTATCAGTGGCTGACCTTTCTGCAGGAGTATCTGGTGCTGGCGCTGATGGGATCCCGATGAGCTCGATCGCCGACGTCGCGGGCATCCTGGTCGGCCACCACCACCGGCTTGACCGCGACGCGACCATGGATACCGGTTGGGCGCGCGGGGTCACCGTCGTGCTGACGCCTCCGGGCACGGTGGGTGCCGTCGATGTCCGCGGCGGTGCGCCCGGCAGTCGGGAGACCGATCTGCTGGACCCGGTCAACAGCGTGCGCTACGTGGACGCGGTGTTTATCGCCGGGGGCAGCGCGTACGGATTGGCGGCCGCAGACGGCGTCATGCGCTGGCTGGAGGAGCACGACCGCGGCGTGGCGATGACCGGCGGGGTGGTACCGATCGTGCCGGGCGCGGTGATTTTCGATCTGGATGTCGGCGACTGGAGCTACCGTCCGACGGCTGAGTTCGGCTACGCCGCCTGCCAGACGGCCGGCACCGAGGTCGCGGTGGGCACGGTCGGTGCCGGGGTGGGGGCGGTCGCCGGCGTGCTCAAGGGCGGCGTGGGGACCGCATCGACGACGCTGCCGTCGGGGGTGACCGTCGGTGCACTGGTTGCGGTGAACTCCGCGGGCAATGTCATCGACCAGGCCACCGGCCTACCCTGGCTGAGCTACCTGACTGACGAGCTCGGTCTGATGACGCCGCCCGATGAGCAGATCGCTGCGCTCGGCAAGCTCGAATCGCCGTTGAGCTCGCTGAACACCACGATTGCGGTCGTCGCCACCGATGCTGCGCTGAGCCCGGCTTCCTGCCAACAGGTCGCGCGTGCCGCGCACGACGGACTCGCTCGCAGCATCCGGCCGGCGCACACCCCGGTGGACGGCGACATGGTGTTCGCCCTGGCCACCGGCGCCGTCGAGGTTCCACCGTCCGCGGATACGCCGGCTGCGTTCTCGCCGGAGACCGCGCTGGCTACCGCGGTGGGCGCCGCGGCGGCGGACTGCCTGGCCCGGGCGGTGGTCGTCGCCGTCATCGCCGCCGAGTCGGTGGCCGGAATACCGACTTACCGGGGCCTGTTGCCCGGAGCATTCCTGCGCGCCGGCGACGATGCAGAGCGCAGCGATGAGGAGGAGCGGCGCTGATGACGGAAGCAGAAGGCAATCGGTGAGGTGCTGGTGATTCGTGCTGACCTGGTCGAGGCGATGGTCGCGCACGCCCGCGCCGACCACCCCGACGAGGCTTGCGGTGTGCTGGCCGGTCCCGAGGGCTCGGATCGCCCGGAGCGGCATGTCGCGATGGTCAACGCCGAACGCTCGCCGACGTTCTATCGCTTCGACGCCCAGGAGCAACTCAAGGTGTGGCGCGCGATGGACGATGCGGACGAGGTACCGGTGGTCATCTATCACTCGCACACCGCGACCGAGGCCTACCCCAGCCGCACCGACGTGGGTCTGGCCGCCGAACCTGACGCGCACTACGTGCTGGTGTCGACGCGCGATCCCGGCCAGGACGAAGTCCGCAGTTACCGGATCGTCGACGGCGCCGTCACCGAAGAGCCCGTCACCATCGTCAAGCGTTATGAGGAGCAGCAGCCATGAGCGTCACCGTCTCCATCCCGACCATCCTGCGCCCGCACACCGGCGGCGAAAAACGCGTCGAAGCCAGCGGTGAGACGCTGCAGGCCGTCATCAGCGATCTGGAAGCCAACTACTCCGGGATCTCCGAGCGTCTGGTCGAGAACGGCAAGCTGCACCGCTTCGTCAACATCTACGTCAATGACGAGGACGTGCGGTTCTCCGGCGGGCTGGACACCGCGATCACCGAGGGCGACGCGGTCACGATCCTGCCCGCGGTCGCGGGCGGGTAAGCGTGACCCGGTACGACTCGCTGCTCGCCACGTTGGGCAACACGCCGCTGGTGGGGTTGCAGCGGTTATCGCCGCGGTGGGACGACGAGCCGCATGTGCGGCTGTGGGCCAAACTCGAGGACCGCAATCCGACCGGCTCGATCAAAGACCGGCCGGCGCTGCGGATGATCGAGCAAGCCGAGGCCGACGGCCGGCTGACGCCGGGCGCGACGATCCTCGAGCCCACCAGCGGCAACACCGGGATTTCGCTGGCGATGGCAGCGCGGTTGAAGGGCTATCAGCTGATTTGCGTGATGCCGGAGAACACCTCGATCGAGCGTCGCCAACTGCTCGAGCTCTACGGCGCGCAGATCATTTTCTCGCCGCCCGAGGGCGGCTCGAACACCGCGGTGGCCAGGGCCAAGGAGTTGGCGGCTGCCAATCCGTCGTGGGTGATGCTCTACCAATACGGCAACCCGGCCAACACCGATTCGCATTACCACGGCACCGGCCCCGAACTGCTGAATGATCTACCCGAGATCACCCACTTCGTCGCCGGGCTGGGCACGACGGGGACGTTGATGGGCACCGGCCGGTATCTGCGGGAGCAGGTGCCTGACGTGCGGATCGTGGCCGCCGAACCCCGCTACGGCGAGGGCGTCTACGCGCTGCGGAACATCGACGAGGGCTTTGTGCCCGAGCTCTACGACCCAGAGGTGCTGACCACCCGCTATTCCGTCGGTGCGGCCGAGGCGGTCCGCCGCACCCGCGAGCTGATTGAGGCCGAAGGCATCTTCGCGGGGATATCGACCGGCGCGGTGCTGCATGCGGCATTGGGCATCGCGGCGAAGTCCGCCAAATCCGGCGAGCGCGCCGACATTGCCTTCGTGGTGGCCGACGCCGGATGGAAGTACCTGTCCACCGGGGCGTACGCCGGTAGCGTGGAGGAAGCTGAGCACGCTTTGGATGGGAAGCTATGGGCATGACCAACACGCCGGTGCAGCAACCGAAGAAACGCTCCGCGTGGGTGGTCGGCGGCACCACGATCATCAGCTTCGTGGCCCTGCTGTATCTCGTCGAGCTGTTCGACCAGCTCGACCACCACCAGTGGGATCTCAACGGCATCCGGCCGCTGGAGGCCGACGGCCTGTGGGGCATTCTTTTCGCTCCGCTGCTGCACGCGAACTGGGCGCATCTGGCGGCCAACACCGGGCCGGCGCTGGTGCTGGGTTTTCTGGTCACGCTGGCCGGGTTGTCCCGGTTCCTGTGGGCGACGGCGATCATATGGATCGTCGGCGGCCTGGGCACCTGGCTGATCGGCAACATGGGATCGCCCTGCGGCGAGACCGATCACATCGGCGCTTCGGGACTGATCTTCGGGTGGCTGACCTTCTTGCTGGTGTTCGGATTCTTCACTCGCTCGGCCTGGCAGATCGTCATCGGAGTCGTGGTGCTGATCGCGTACGGCGGCGTCTTGTGGGGGGCGGTGCCGGTGCTCAACGTCTGCGGAGGTGTGTCCTGGCAGGGACATCTCTGCGGGGGCATTGCCGGCGTGCTGGCCGCCTACCTGTTGTCCAGCCCGGAACGCAAAGCCCGGGAACATCGCCGTGCCGCGCGGCGGTCAGCGACGTGAGTGACGCATTAGCGTCCATCGGAGTGTTTGACTCCGGCGTGGGCGGGTTGACGGTGGCGCGGGCCATCATCGATCAACTGCCCGACGAGGACATCATCTACGTCGGCGACACCGGCAACGGTCCGTACGGCCCGCTGACGATCCCCGAGATCCGCGGCCACGCGCTGGCCATCGGTGACGACCTCGTCGACCGCGGCGTCAAGGCGTTGGTGATCGCCTGCAATTCGGCGTCCTCGGCGTGCCTGCACGACGCGCGAGAACGCTACGACGTGCCCGTCGTCGAAGTGATCCTGCCCGCGGTACGTCGCGCGGTCGCCGCGACCCGCAACGGGCGCATCGGCGTGATCGGCACGCAGGCCACCGTCGCCTCGGGCGCCTACCAGGATGCGTTCGCCGCCGCCCGCGATACCCAGATCACCGCGGTGGCCTGCCCGCGGTTCGTCGATTTCGTCGAGCGCGGCATCACCAGCGGCCGCCAGGTGCTCGGATTGGCCGAGGGCTATCTTGAGCCGCTGCAGCGCGCCGATGTCGACACGCTCGTGCTGGGCTGCACGCACTATCCGCTGCTTTCCGGTCTGATCCAGCTGGCCATGGGCGAGAACGTCACCCTGGTCTCCAGTGCCGAGGAGACCGCGAAAGAGCTGTTGCGGGTGCTCACCGAGCTTGATTTGCTGCGTCCGCATGACGCGCCGCCGGCCACCCGGGTGTTCGAAGCCACGGGCGACCCGGACGCATTCACCAGGCTGGCGGCGCGGTTCCTGGGTCCCGCGGTAACCGGCGTTGAACCTGTCCGTCACACCCACGTGTAATTAGGTATGCAGATGAATGTGATCACCCAATGCGGCGATGTTTTCGTCATCGTGGTCCTGGGAATGGCACAGTAATCACCGTGCGAATCACCGTGCTGGGCTGCTCCGGGAGCGTTGTCGGCCCGGATTCGCCGGCATCGGGTTATCTGCTCAGGGCGCCGGACACCCCGCCGATGGTCATCGACTTCGGTGGCGGCGTCCTTGGTGCGCTGCAACGCCACGCCGATCCGGGTTCGGTGCACGTGTTGTTGTCGCACCTGCACGCCGACCACTGCTTGGATCTGCCGGGCTTGTTCGTCTGGCGCCGCTACCACCCGGCGCCGCCGACGGGTAAGGCCTTGATGTACGGCCCGAGCGACACCTGGTCGCGGCTCGGCGCGGCGTCGTCGCCGTACGGGGGCGAGATCGACGACTTCTCCGACATTTTCGATATCCACCATTGGGTCGACGGTCAGGAAGTGGAAATCGGCGCGCTGACGGTAGTGGCGCGGGTGGTGTGTCATCCGACTGAGTCCTTTGGCATGCGTTTCACCAACCGCGACGGGGCGTCATTTGTGTACAGCGGTGACACCGGGTACTGCGACACAATCATCGATCTGGCCCGTGGCGCCGACGTCTTCCTCTGTGAAGCTTCCTGGACGCACTCGCCCGACCGTCCGCCCAACCTGCACCTCTCGGGGACCGAGGCCGGGCGGATCGCGACCGCAGCCGGTGTGGGGGAGTTGTTGCTCACCCACATCCCGCCCTGGACCTCTCGCGAGGACGTGATCAGCGAGGCGAAAGCCGAATTCGGCGGCCCGGTGCACGCGGTGGTATGCGGCGAGACGTTCAACGTCGGCCGCGCCTGATCGGCTGACCGCGCGAGGGCTAGGGTTGGCGGCGTGTCCAAACGAGAAGATGGCCGCCTCGACGACGAGCTTCGACCAGTTGTCATCACCCGCGGGTTCACCTCGCACCCGGCGGGTTCGGTAGTGATCGAATTCGGCCAGACCAAAGTCCTGTGCACGGCAAGTGTCACCGAGGGTGTACCGCGCTGGCGCAAAGGCTCGGGCTTGGGCTGGCTCACTGCCGAATACGCCATGCTGCCATCGGCCACGCACACCCGCAGCGACCGTGAATCGGTACGGGGTCGTCTGTCTGGCCGCACCCAAGAGATCAGCCGGTTGGTCGGCAGGTCGCTACGTGCCTGCATCGACCTTGCAGCGTTGGGGGAGAACACCATTGCCGTCGACTGCGATGTGCTGCAGGCTGACGGCGGCACACGCACGGCGGCGGTCACCGGAGCGTACGTTGCGCTGGCCGATGCGGTGACCTACCTGTCGGCGGCCGGCAAGCTGTCCGATCCCAGGCCGCTGTCGTGTGCGATCGCCGCGGTGAGCGTCGGCGTGGTCGACGGTCGGGTGCGGGTGGACCTGCCCTACGAGGAAGACGCCCGCGCCGAGGTTGACATGAACGTCGTCGCCACCGACACCGGGACGCTGGTCGAGGTCCAGGGGACCGGCGAGGGTGCGACGTTCCCGCGCTCGACGCTCGACAAGCTGCTCGACGCTGCGCAGGGGGCTTGCGAGAAGCTATTCGTGGCGCAGCAGGAAGCGTTGGCTTTGCCGTATCCGGGTGTGCTGCCGGAGGGGCCCGCTCCGCAAAAGGCGTTCGGAAGCTGACCCGCCTGAGGACGAACGGCGACGGCATGAGGAGGAACTCATGCATCACCTGGGTCTGATTAAGCCGAAATCGTGCCGTTGGCGCGGAGGTCCGCAGGCGTGCACACCGATGCTGAGCACCGGCCCTCCGATGCCGTTCTGCATCACCTGACAGCCGCCGAGGTTCATGACGCAGCGGAGCGGGCGGCTTGCACCGAATTGCCGCCGCTGAAACACTCGGCCGGGCTTAGAAGAAGGGGTTGCTGTTGTCCTGCCACTTGGCCGAGTCCGGGCGTGGTCCGTAACGCCGAATGTAGTCCTCGTCTATCTTCGCGTCTTTCTCGCGCCTAACTGCGTCGACCAGATTCGGGTCCAAACCATGCTCCGCGAGCCGATGGCGACGCCACACCTTGTTCAGCGCGAGCGAAACCAACAGGGTCCAAACGTAAATGGGAACCGTCATCTCTGAATGCATATACAGCGAGCCGGGAAGCAGCCAGAACGGGGCGAGAACTAGAAATGGGGGTATCGCGGCTCGGAGCATGAACCGGCGGACCGCTCCCTTACCCGCTAGATCGTGGGCGACCCAACTTCGCATGGAGTCGGGCAGGCATCGCTGGGTGTACGAGTATGCGATGTACTGGAAAAGGTTCGGCCGGGCGGTTGACGTGGTGACTCCTGTCGGTGACTGGTTTCAAACGCAGATTACCCCGCTCGACCAGTGGTTCATATCCCCACGCGACCGCCTCAGCATCGGCGGGGAGAGTGATAGAAACAACTGAACGTCAACTGAGCCGGTCGTCGTATCCCCGCGTGGAGGGAACGAGAATGTTTGGGAGTGAATGTTGACCCGGCTACTGGTCGCCAGCCGCAACCGTAAGAAATTGACCGAGCTGCGCCGCGTGTTGGATGCGGCTGCGCTGACCGGCCTGACGTTGGTGTCACTCGACGACGTGCCACCGTTCGATGAAGCGCCGGAAACCGGTGCGACTTTTGAAGACAACGCCTTGGCGAAGGCGCGCGACGGGTTCGCCGCGACAGGGTTGCCGACCGTCGCTGATGACTCCGGGTTGGAGGTCGCCGCGCTGAACGGCATGCCCGGTGCGCTGTCGGCGCGGTGGTCGGGCGTGCATGGCGACGACGCCGGCAATACCGCGCTGCTGTTGGCGCAGCTGAGCGATGTGCCCGATGAGCGGCGTGGCGCGGCGTTCGTGTCGGCGTGCGCGCTGGTGTCGGAGTCGGGGGAGGTTGTCGTCCGCGGCGAGTGGCCCGGCGCCATCGCCCGGGAGCCGCTCGGCGACGCGGGCTTCGGCTACGACCCGGTGTTCATACCGGATGGCGAGGATCGCACTGCGGCACAGCTGACTTCGGCGGAGAAAGACGCGATGTCGCATCGCGGTCGCGCGCTTGCGTTACTGCTGCCGGCGCTGCGAGCGCTTGCCGCTCAAGGACATTGAGCTACAGGGCGAAACGAGCCTTGACGTCTCTGGTCTGGAAGTGCTCGACGATGATCCCGACCAGCGGGATGGTTCCGGCCAACAGCACACCGATCGTCTTCAGGATCGGCCAGCGAACCTTGACCGCGAGGTTGAAAGCTGCCAATACATAAGTGAAATAGACCCAGCCGTGTACCACGCCGATCCAGGTCGGTGGATTCGGCACCTTGATGATGTAGTGGACCACGATCTCGTAGCACAGCGCGATCAGCCAGATACCCGTCGTCCACGCCATCACGCGATAGCCCAGCAGCGCGGTGCGGATCTTTTCGACGGGCGTAACCGGCCGCGTGTCGGGCGCCTCGGGTGGGGTCATGCGGTGGTCCTGTTCTATCCTCGATGAATTTCGTTGTCCGCCTTGGCGAGTTCGGCCAGATAGGCGTTGTACTCCTGCAGCGCGGGATCGTTCGGCTTTTGCTCGACGGGTTTGGGTCGCTCGGGCAGCAGTCCATCCGGCAGTTCGGTCATCGCGCTGTTCTTGTGCGGCTCCGGCGGAACCTCCTCGTAGCGGACGAACTTGCGGTAGGCGTATACGCAGAAGCCGGCGAACAGCGGCCACTGCATCGCATAGCCGAGATTCTGGAACGTGCCCGACGTCGACTGAAACCTGGTCCACTGCCACCAGCCCAACGCCAGGCAACCGCCGGCGGCGAGGATCACCAGCACGATCAGTGCGGGTCTCCGACGACGGGTAGTTGACACCCTTAGAAGGTACCCCCGACGTCATCGGCAGAGCTGATCACGCCTTCGGACCGATGAATTCGTCGAGGCGCGCCACTGCAGCCTTTCGATAAACGGCGACCTCGAACCAACGCGGCCGCGTCCACGGGATTCCTAGCTCGTCGAGTGCCGCGCAGAACAGCCCGCGGATATCGTCGGAGCGGTTCGAGAAGTGGTAGCGGACGCTCTTGACGCCCCGATCGTTCGCCACCACGCGGCAACCATCGCTATCGATCAGGCCGCGAACGAATTCTTCGGTGGCTTCTTTGACGAGCACTTCCTGCCACGACTCCAATCGAATCGGCCTTAAGTGCTTCTTGCCGGGACCGTGTTGAGGCAGAAGGCACGGCCAGTGCTTGGAGTAGTGGGATACGACGACGCACCCCGTCGGTTGTCTTGCAATCGCTGCGCGCTGCCCGGGCATCAGGGTGTCGATGGCTTCGCGACACCGCTCGATTATTCCGGGGTATTTCTTGTCGAGCGTGATCCTCAGATGCCACACCCGCCGAGATTGTGAGACACAGCCATCGCCCAAGTACAAGCCGAGCAGATAGCTATACGCCGCTGCCGGGAATGCAGCGAATTCATGGAGGACCCCGCAGACCGACTTACCCACCGGCCTGGGCCGAATTTGTGGACGGCGTCGCCAGTGCCGCACTGTGCACCGCGGAATGCCGGTCTGCCGCGCAATCGCGCAATCATTCACACCAGCAGCGATGAGCCGCTGTACGGATTCGAACTCCTCTGCCGACCGCATGCTGTATGCCCCTCTCGCCGTGATGAACTCAAGTTAGGAGAGACCGCCGACAGATCGCGCTACTAGCGGAACGGTACGATCGCTGGGCATGCGGGCGTGGCGAAACTGGCAACCGCGCGGGTTTTAGGTGCCCGTGCTCGAAAGAGCTTGAGGGTTCGAGTCCCTCCGCCCGCACTGATGCGGTAGGGGTGTTCGCGCTGGTAAACAGGGGTTTTCACGTTTGCTGCGCCCTCTGTCGGGTGCCTGGTGGGCACACTTTCCGGTGAATACCGGGCATGCAGAGTGACGGCAACAGCGTCCAAATCGTCGTCGAACAGGTCGGCATAGGTGTCCAATGTCATCTTTGCTGACGTGTGTCCGAGCATCCGCTGCAGCGCAAGCACATTCACCCCGGCCGATACCGCGAGCGATGCGCATGTGTGGCGCAGATCGTGCGGAGTGACTGCCTGTATTCCGGTGGCTTCACCGCGCGGGTGAACCACCCGTTAGACGACTTCGGCCGCGGCAGATAGCCGCCGTCCGCACCGGCGAACACCAGATCCGTCGGCGCCTTTCCGGCGCACTGCACCGATAGCTCGTCGAGCACGAACGTCGGCGCCGGTACCGACCGCGCCTTGCGCCCCTTAGTGGGGCCGACCGCATGCCACATGCCGAGCTGAACCGCGTTCTCATGCACCGCAAGGCGGCGCCGCAGGAATTCGACGTCGCGCACCCGTAGGCCGATCGCCTCACCCCAGCGCAGGCCGCAGTAAGCCAGCAGCAGCACGAGGGCGCGGTGCTCGCCAGATTCATCGGCAAGCCGACGCACATCCTCGGCTGACAGATACACGCGGCGCTTGTCCGTCTTGCGTATCAGCCGTGTACTGGCTGTGCGGCCGTCGGGTTCTTGCACTGTGCGGCGCACCGCGACCAGGAGCCGGAGTTCGGAGTCGATGGTGTCGAAGTCGCGCATAGGGAGACAGCGTGAACGCCCCACTGGCGCGGTGCAATTCGCCCCGCGCTTCCGCTAGAGGCTTACCTGTGATCAGCCTCCCGCGCCTCGGCTCGGTCTTTAGCAGCTTCTTCGGAAGGGAAGGGCGACGCCAGAGTGGTTAGGTTGCCGTCGACTTCCACGGCGAGCCACCAGCCGTCTTTGAGTGCTCCGATCAGATACTCGCGGTTGTCGCACCAGGCATGCTCGACAGGACTCAACGAGGCCGCGACAGAGCCTGTGTCTTTCGTGACGACCAGCGACCAACGACCTTCGGTGAGCGCGGTCCACGTCAACGCCACAGGTTGTGGGGGAGGCGGCTGCCGGCCCTCCGGCTGGAGGGCCGGCGCCGGCTCCGGCCAGGGCGGTGGCCGGGTGCCTTCGGGACGTGGAAATTGAGTCATGTTGTTCATT
>DASQSQ010000303.1:0-2571 GCA_035642315.1 Mycobacterium sp. | reverse complement strand
GACAGCCGACGCCGACCGCGCCATAATCGACGCCGTTGGCGAAATCGCCGCGGCTCACGGTGTTTCGCGCGCCACGATCGCCCTGGCGTGGCTGCACCATAACCCAGTGGTGGCGGCCCCGATCGTAGGCGCCAACACGACCGTACAGATCGACGACGCAGTCGCCTAGGTAGACATCGATCTCACCGATGCCGAACTCGAGCGACTGCAGTGTCCATACACCGCGCGCTATGACCTCCAAAGCGTCGAAGACGACCGGGCAGGGCTCCAGCGCGTGAGAGCGCAATCGCCGGGCCTCTTCCTACAACGCCGGACAGACGATGAGAAGCGCACGGCAACAACGGAATTAGGTGCAGCCCAGCAAAGCGTCGATTGATCGATGTTGGCCTGCCGCAGGCCAATCCGGACCCGGGCACCCCGATGTTGCCTACCAGTCCAACTACTAAGCGATAAGGAGTTCGAGCATGACGCTCGTGGACCGACCGATCCGAATTGCCGCTCACCTGCAGCTGCAGCATGCCGACTATGACACGATCCGCCGCGCCGCCAGGGAAGCCGAAAACATCGGCGTGGACATCGTGTTCAACTACGACCACTTCTACCCGCTCTCCGGCGACCCGAACGGCAAGGTTTTTGAATGCTGGACGGTGCTGGGCGCCTGGGCCGAATCCACCAGCCGTGTGGAGATCGGTGCCCTCGTCAGCTGCAACGCCTACCGCAACCCGGACCTGCTGGCCGACATGGCCCGCACCGTCGATCACATCAGCGACGGCAGGCTCATCCTCGGCATCGGCGCAGGCTGGTGGCAAAAGGACTTCGACGAATACGGCTACACGTTCGGCACCGCAGGGCAACGCCTCGGCGGCCTTGCCGCCGCAATGCCGCGAATCGAGCACCGGCTCGCGCGACTCAACCCACCACCGACCCGCAAGATTCCCGTCATCATCGGCGGAGGCGGCGAAAAGAAGACCCTGCGGATCGTCGCCGAACATGCCGACATCTGGCACGCATTCGGCGACCGAGAGACCCTCCGCCACAAGATTGATGTGCTCGAAGGCCATTGCCGGGCAATCGGCCGCGACCCAAACGACATCGAACGCTCCGGCCAAATCGTGCCGTGCCCCGCGATCCCAGTCGACGAGGCGGGTGATTACGCCACACCCGACGAACTGCGCGACCTCGGCTACACGTTATTCACATGGACCGTCGGCGGACCGAACTACGACCTTGAGCCCCTGCGGGAATGGATCGGCTGGCGCGACAAATACAATGGTTAATGCTGGGATGAACCATGGATGTCGTCGACGCGCAAGTACACGCCAATCTGCTCGGCACCGAGGTGACGCTAGCGGTCATGGATGCCGTTGGCATTCAAGGGGTGCTGTTCGACGAGTATCAGACAACAGCCGAGGACGGGGCTACCCAACCCGGCTATCGCCTAGCTGACGGGGCCTTCCGCCCGGTCGGACCCAATGCCGAAGCGGCGGCGCTGCGGCACCCCGAGCGCTTCGCCTTCTTGATGCGAGTGGACCCGCGCGACCCGGGGGTCGAGGGCTGGATTGAGACTTTGGCCGCTGCGCCCGGCTTCAAGGCGCTGCGCACCCTCGTCTTCACCCCGGCCGAGGGTGCAATGTTCGAGGCCGGTGGCCACGACCGGCTGCTGAAGGCTGCCCGGGCACACAGCTTGCCGCTTTTTGTCGCTTGCCCTGGCCGGGTGCTGCATTTGGCGGCCTATGCCGAGCGGTTTCCCGACGTCCAACTCGTCATCGACCACTGCGGTGCGGCGTTCGACTCGGCCCGCGGCGAGGCAACGATCGACGACGCGGTCACGATGGCGCGCTACCCCAACGTCGCCTACAAGTGGGCGCACGCCGCGGCCTTGATGTCGACCACGACCTACCCGTTCCCCGATCTCGAGCCAAAGCTCCGCCGCGCGGTCGATGCCTTCGGTGCCGAGCGCGTCATGTGGGCCAGCGACTATACGATGAGCCGCCGGCGCGCTAACTGGGGAGAGGCCCTGTTCAGTCTTCGCCACTCCCCGTCGCTGTCGGAGGACGAGAAGGTCTGGATCCTGGGCCGCACCGCCCGCCGAATTTTAAACTGGCCCATCGCAAACACTGGCCAAACCAACGCCGGCGAGGCCTCATCTAGCGTCGTCTAATGCCGCGGATCGCTTCGGCCTGCTTGTCCTGGGCGTTGATCGTCCGCCGTGCGATCTGTTGCAGCTCGTCGGTGGCGGCGCTGTTTAAGTACGTTCACGAACAAGTTTTCACCGTGCTGGCCAATGCCGCCAAGTTCGGGTCGAGTTGCTCAGCGGCACTCAGCAATTCGTGATTTGGCGCGACGACGATCAGTGACGACGGCTTGACGTAGGCTGATCTCGCCAACAGCGCAGCACGCTCAATGGGTCGAACGAATGGGCTGAGCCGCTCGCAGTGACACCGGTAGGTGTGTGAGGCCGTGTAGCCCGATGCTGTTGTTGAAGGTCGGTTCACCGGCCAGGGTCAGCTGGGGGAAACGCTCGAACAACGACTGCAAACCGATGTGGAGTTCCATGCGCGCCAGCGCCGC
>DASQSQ010000302.1:0-5127 GCA_035642315.1 Mycobacterium sp. | reverse complement strand
TACCTCGTCGGCCGCGGCGGGTATCACGCCTGTCGTGGGCGCCGCGACGGCGGCATTCTGCGCGCTCATCGTGGTGCCGATACCGGCCAGGCTGGTGGCGGCGGCGCCGAGCGCCTCGGGTTGGGTGGTGACGAATGACATTGGTCTTCCTCTCGATAGGTGCCGTGTGCGGTCGGCGATCTCTGTAGAACAGCACGTAGCTGCGCCAAGGCGCGCGAAAACCACGCGTCTTCACGTGAACTACATGGGATCCGCCGCGCAAAAAGGGGATCGTGACTCACTGGTCCCACCCCGCCCTCTAGCCCTGAGCACTACGGGTAGAAGCCATCAGCCGGTACGGCGGTTAAAGGCGAGCTTCATCGCCTGAACGCGATGTTAACGGCGGCTGAACTACAGATGCAACGAGGCGCGCTGGTTGGCTGTGGATGGCGACGCAACTGGGGATAACCGGCCGCCGTCTCGCGCCGACGGCGTCGCGATGAATATCGGCGTCGGTGTGCTGCCGCAGGGTTGCCGCATGACGACGTTGACGCGGGCCGAAATCGGCGCGCTCGGTGAGCAGCTCGCCACCGACCACCTGACCGGACTGGGGCTGCGGATCCTCGCCCGCAATTGGCGCTGCCGATACGGTGAGCTGGATGTGATCGCCGCCGACCCGACCACCAACACGGTAGTGTTCGTCGAGGTCAAGACCCGTACCGGCGACGGTTTCGGAGGTCTGGCGCACGCGGTGACCGAGCGGAAGGCGCGCCGACTGCGGCGGCTTGCCGCCTTGTGGCTGGCCACCCAGGAGCGACGGTGGGCGGCGGTGCGCATCGACGTGATCGGTGTGCGCATCGGTCGGCGCCGCACTCCGGAGATCAGCCACCTGGAAGGCATCGGCTGATGGCGTTGGGGCGTGCGTTTTCGGTCGCGGTGCTGGGGTTGGACGGCGAGATCGTCGAAATCGAAGCCGATATCACCTCGGGCCTGCCGGGGGTGCACCTGGTGGGCCTGCCCGACGCTGCGTTGCAGGAGTCGCGCGACCGGGTGCGTGCCGCGATCACCAACTGCAACAACCGCTGGCCGATGTCTCGCCTGACGCTGGCGCTCTCACCGGCAACGCTGCCAAAGGTGGGCTCGGTATACGACCTCGCGCTGGCGGCTGCGGTGTTGTCCGCGCAGCGGAAGACGCCGTGGCGACAGCTGGAGGCGGTTGTGGTGCTGGGCGAGTTGGCTCTCGACGGACGGGTTCGGCCGGTGCGCGGTGTGCTGCCGGCCGTCCTGGCGGCCAAGCAAGAGGGCTGGAAAGCCGCGTTGGTTCCGGTGGAGAACCTGCCCGAAGCCAGCCTGGTCGACGGCATCGAGGTCTGGGGAGTGCGCACCCTGGCGCAGCTACAGGCCTGGCTCGGCGGATCGGCGCGGCTCGACGAGCGGATCAGCGGGGTTGTTCCAGAGGCTGAGCCGGCGGCGGATCTCGCCGACGTCATGGGGCAGACCCAGGCACGTTTCGCCGTCGAGGTGGCCGCCGCCGGCGCGCATCACCTGATGCTCACCGGCCCACCGGGCGTGGGGAAAACGATGCTGGCACAACGCCTTCCGGGTCTCCTTCCATC
This sequence comes from Mycobacterium sp., assembly GCA_035642315.1. Lineage (GTDB taxonomy): Bacteria > Actinomycetota > Actinomycetes > Mycobacteriales > Mycobacteriaceae > Mycobacterium. Next base: position 3,532 of record DASQSQ010000302.1, on the reverse strand, counting down.
CCTATCGGACGGCGAGTCGTTGGAGGTCACCGCCATCCACTCGGTGGCCGGCCTGCTGTCGGATGCCACGCCGCTGATCACCCGACCGCCGTTCGTCGCGCCGCATCACAGCTCCAGCGTCGCGGCGCTGGTCGGCGGCGGTTCGGGTATGGCGCGGCCCGGTGCGGTGAGCCGGGCGCACCGTGGAGTGCTCTTCCTCGACGAATGCGCCGAGATCAGCGTGAACGTCATGGAGGCATTGCGAACACCATTGGAGGACGGTGAGATTCGCCTTGCCCGCCGAGACGGGGTGGCATGCTATCCGGCCCGCTTTCAATTGGTTATGGCCGCCAACCCGTGTCCGTGCGCCCCGGCGGATCCGCGTGACTGCATCTGCGCGGCAGCAGTCAAGCGTCGCTATCTGGGTCGGTTATCGGGGCCGCTGCTCGATCGCGTCGACTTGCGAGTCGAAATGAATCCGGTGCGGATGAGCGCGTTCGCGGCCACCGAGGCAGAGTCCACGGCCCAGGTCCGGAGCCGGGTGGCACTGGCCCGTGATGCGGCCACCGAGCGGTGGCGACCCCACGGATTTCACACCAATGCCGAGGTCAGCGGGACGCTGCTGCGGCGCCAATTCCGGCTTGGCGCAGCGGCGATGCAGCCACTGCGCGCGGCACTGGAACGGGGTCTGCTCAGCATCCGCGGTGCCGACCGCACGATGCGCGTGGCATGGACACTGGCCGATCTGGCCGGGCGCGCATCACCCGGGCGCGACGAGGTGGCCGTCGCATTGAGCTTTCGTCAACCCGGAGCCGCCCGATGACCGACCTGACCTTGCGAGCATGGGCCTACCTGTCCCGGGTCGTCGAACCGCCCTGCGCTGAACTCGCCGCGCTGGTGGACCGGGTTGGGCCGGGAGAAGCGGCCGAGCGAGTGGGGCGGGGTCAGGTCAGTGACGAACTTGCCTGCCGTATCGAGGCAAGACGCGAAATCGATAGGGCCGCAGACGATCTTGACTTGCTCGCTCGCCGCGGCGGTCGGCTGATCACGCCCGATGACGACGAGTGGCCGATACTGGCGTTCGCCGCGTTCGGCAGCGACGCGGTCGCGGCCAAGCCGCAGGGCAGACGACCGCTGGTGTTATGGGCCATTGGGCCGGCACGGCTCGACGAGATGGCACAGCGGGCCGCGGCTGTTGTCGGAACCAGGGCGGCAACCAGCTACGGCGAGCAGGTGGCCGCCGATCTGGCGGCCGGACTGTCCGAGCGCGATGTCGCAGTGGTCTCCGGCGGGGCTTACGGCATCGACGGCGCGGCCCACCGCGCGGCGCTGGCAGCCGACGGCGTCACCGTCGCGGTCTTGGCCGGAGGTCTTGATATCCCTTATCCCGCTGGACATTCCGGCCTATTACATCGCATCGGCGGCAACGGATTGCTGGTCACCGAATACCCGCCGGGAGTGCGACCGGCACGGCACCGGTTCCTGACGCGCAATCGTTTGGTGGCCGCATTCGCCGGAGCGGCGGTGGTGGTGGAAGCCGGTTTGCGCAGCGGCGCGGCGAACACCGCCGCGTGGGCGCGAATGTTGGGCCGGGTGGTGGGTGCGGTGCCCGGGCCGGTGACCTCGTCGGCGTCGACCGGATGCCACGCCCTGCTGCGTGCCGGCGCTGAGGTCGTCACCCGCGCCGAGGACATCGTCGAGCTGGTGGGTCGGGTCGGCGAGCTGGCGCCTGAGCAGCCTCGCCCAGCGACCCCGCTGGACGGGCTCAGCGACGCAGAGCGACAGGTCTATGAGGCGCTGCCCGGACGCGGGGTCGCGACTGTCGACGAAATCGCCGTCGCCGCCGCGCTGGAGCCGGCCCGCATATTGGCGCCGCTGGCGATGCTGGAGCTCGCCGGCTTGGCCGAGCGTGAGGACGGCCGCTGGCGGATAGTGCGGAATCGGAGCCCCACGCCGTGATGGCGGGCGGCTCGTATAGTCGACGGGGTTCGCGGTTAAAGGCTTGGGGAACGGGAGAAATCAGTGGCCGGTCGACCAGTGCACACCTTCGAAGTGCTGCGGAGCGAAGAAGTCACGTCGCACATGGTTCGGGTTGTGCTCGGGGGCAGTGGGTTTGACACATTCACCCCGAGCGAGTTCACCGACTCCTACGTCAAGCTGGTCGTCGTCGCCGACGACGTCGATGTGGCGGGCCTGCCGGGTCCGCTGACGCTGGACAGTTTCGCCGACCTGCCGCCCGCCAAGCAGCCGGTGGTGCGGACGCTGACCGTGCGGCGTGCCGACCCGGCTGCCCGCGAAGTCGCGATCGACGTCGTCGTGCATGGCGAGCACGGCGCGGCCGGCCAATGGGCCGCCACGGCCGAGCCGGGCCAGCCGGTCTACCTGATGGGCCCCAGTGGCGCCTATTCTCCGGATCCGGCCGCCGACTGGCATTTGCTGGCCGGCGATGAGAGCGCACTACCGGCCATCAGCGTTGCGCTGGAAGCGTTGCCCGCCAACGCAATTGGCCAGGCGTTCATCGAGACTGCCGAGCCCGAGGACGAAATACCGCTGAGGGCACCGGACGGTGTTCAGGTCAATTGGATTTACCGTGGCGGGCGCGCCGATCTGGTCGGTGAGGACCGGGCGGGCGACCACGCGCCGTTGATCGCGGCGGTCAAGTCCGCCCCGTGGCTTCCCGGGCAAGTGCACGCGTTCGTGCACGGCGAAGCGCAGGCGGTCATGCACAACCTTCGGCCCTACATCCGCAAAGAGCGTGAAGTGGCCGCGAAGTGGGCGTCGATCTCGGGTTATTGGCGGCGCGGTCGCACCGAAGAGACGTTCCGCCAGTGGAAGAATGAACTCGCGGCGGCCGAAGCGGCGGCGGGCGAAGCTGACTGATCGCCAACTGGCATGCTCATCGCATGGCATTCGGCGACTATCAGAACGAGATCTATTTCCAAGGCCTGGCCGGAGTCGTGCCGTCGCTGCCGATGGTCTTCGCGGAACTGGAAGCCAAAGCCGAAAAGGCATTGCCGCCGTCGATCTGGTCATACGTTGCAGGCGGCGCCGGCGACGAGCGCACTCAGCGAGCCAACTGTGAGGCTTTCCAGCGATGGGGTCTGATCCCGCGGATGTTCGTCGGCGCCAAGGAACGTGACCTGTCGGTCGAATTGTTTGGCTTGACGTTGCCGTCGCCGGTCTTCATGGCGCCGATCGGTGTCATCGGGTTGTGTGCCCAGGACGGCCACGGCGACCTGGCCACCGCGCGCGCCGCCGCGCGCACCGGGGTACCGATGGTGATGTCGACGCTGACCGTCGACCCCATGGAAGAGGTTGCTGCCGAGTTCGGCGCGACTCCCGGGTTCTTTCAGCTGTACACCCCGACCGACCGTGACCTGGCCGCCAGCCTGGTGCACCGCGCCGAGGCGGCCGGCTTCAAGGGCATCGTCGTCACCCTCGACACCTGGGTTACCGGCTGGCGGCCGCGCGACCTGAGCACGTCGAACTTCCCCCAGCTGCGCGGGCACTGCCTGAGCAACTACACCAGCGACCCGGTGTTCCGCGCCAGCCT
>DASQSQ010000301.1:0-5895 GCA_035642315.1 Mycobacterium sp. | reverse complement strand
CGCCCCGACGACGTCGCGCAACACGGGCGGCAGCTCGGCGCCTGGCACCGAGAGACGTCGTTATTCCGATATGTGAAATTGCGTCTCAGATCTGGTGTCGCGTGACGCTAGCCACATCGAGCTGGCATGTCAAGAAGGTGCGGGCATGCGTGGAGACTCGGCTCACCAACAAATTAATGCTGGTAGAGCAACTCTGATGGCATAGTGGATCCGCCGCTTTAGTCCAAATCGGCCGTCTCCGCCCGGGTGTGCGGAACCTTGACATCGATCAGAGATCGTGACAGTTTGGGACGTAATTTCATATAATGAAATAATATCTAACGGCGAGGCTGCGAGGATCCATGACCGTCAGCGACATCACTGGTGCCCTGATGGCCGCCGCAGACCCCCGCACCGACATCGGGGCTCTCCGGGCCCTGCAGACTTACTGGCAAAGTTTCCTCGCGGGCCGAGATGTTCACGTGGCGCTCGCTGACGGCGAAGACCCTCGTGTGATTGCAGCGTCAGCGCGGCTGACGGAATCCGGAACCGCCGTGCCCTACCTCGTGGGCCGCCGGAGGGTGATCGAGGACGTCGCGGCGCGGCACGGAATCAGGTCACCGCACGAGCTGTCGATCGTCGACACTGCCTCGGCGGAGGGTGAGGAGGGCCTTGCTGCAGCGCTGCGCGACGCGTTGCGGCGAGCCGACTCCCAAGAGTCGCAAATTTCGGAACTGCTCTGTGATCCGCTCTACGTGGCGACCGCCCTGCTGCGCGCGGGCTCAGTCGATGCCTGTGTCGCGGGGGCCTCCCGTCGGATTGCCGAGGTGTTGCCTGCGGGGCTGCCGGTGATCGCGACAGCCGATGACACGCACACAGTGTCGAGCTGTTTCTTGATGGCGCTTCCCTCCGGGCAAGTAATCGGATACGCCGATTGTGCGGTCATCCTTATGCCCGACGCCGAACAGCTCGCCGAGGTCGCGGTAGCGGCCGCGATGACCTACCGTTCGCTCAGCGGCGTCCACCCTGTCGTTGCGATGCTGTCGTTCAGCACCAAGGGCAGCGCCGCACATGCCGAGGTCGACAAGGTGCGCCGCGCCGCCGAGATCGCCCGCCGGCGCCGCCCGGATCTGCTGATCGAGGGCGAGCTGCAGTTCGACGCCGCATTCGTCGCCGAGATCGGCGCCAGTAAGGCACCGGGTTCCGTCGTCGCCGGACGGGCCAACGTGCTGATCTTTCCTAACCTGGATGCGGGCAACATCGCGTACAAGATCACTGAGCGGATCGGCGGGGCGGGTGCGCTCGGACCGATCCTCCAAGGCTTTGCCCAGCCCATCAACGACCTGTCACGCGGATGCAGCGTCGAAGACATCGAGTTCGTGGCGCTGGCAAGCGCCGTCCAGGCCGTCAGCGATGCGGCACCGTTACCCGAGTAGGAAAGCTGAGCATAATGACCTCACCCACGATAGAAGCCGAGAGCCCTGAACGGGTCGCCACCGATGTGGTGCGACGTGCCCGCGTGGCGCAAGCCGAGTTCGCGGGATATTCCCAAGAGCGTGTCGACCATGTTGTGGCGGCTGTCGCCTGGGCGATCGCCGAGCCGGGACGGGCGCGTGAGCTCGCCGAGCTGTCGGTCCGCGACACCGGACTCGGCAATGTCGAGGACAAAACGCTGAAGAACCAGCGCAAGACCATGGGCACGCTGCGCGACCTCACCGGCGCCAAGTCAGTGGGCATCATCAGCGACGATCGTGAAAGCGGCATCACCGAATATGCGAAGCCCATGGGCGTCGTTGCGGCCGTCTGTCCGTCGACCAATCCCGCCGCCACCCCGGCGAACAAGACGATGATGGTGCTCAAGGGCCGCAATGCGATCATCCTCTCTCCGTCCCCCAAGGGAGCGTCGACGTGCGCGCTCTTGGTCCGGCACATTCACGAGCAGTTCGATCGGTTGGGTGTTCCGCGCGATCTGGTGCAGTACTTGCCGGAGCCGTCCAAGGCGCTCACCTTCGAACTGATGCGGCAAGCCGACTTCGTTGTCGTCACCGGATCACAGAAGAATGTGCGCGCGGCCTACAGCAGTGGGACTCCCGCGATCGGTGTCGGTGTCGGCAATGCGCCCGTGATCATCGACGCCGACGCCGATCTGGCCGACGCCGCGGAGAAGATTCACCGTAGTAAGACCTTCGACTACGCCACCAGTTGTTCCTCGGAGAACTCGCTGCACATCCACGCCGACGTCTACGATGCCGCGATCGAAGCCCTGCGTAGCGAGGGCGCGTATCTGCTGAGCCCAGACGAGAAGCGACGCTTGCAGCAGGTGATGTGGCCCGACGGGAAGCTAAGCCCCGCGGTCAGCGCGCAGCCGCCGGGCAAGATCGCGGCGCTCGCCGGCTTCAATCGGCCGGGAGCGCAGGACGCGGAATTCTTCCTGGTCGAGGAGGACAGCTACGGCCCGGGTTACCCGTTCAGCGGCGAGAAGCTTTCCGTGGTGCTCGCCGTCTACCGATTCGCCGACCTGGACGAGGCGATCGACCGGATCGAGGGGATCCTGGACTTCCAGGGGGCAGGTCACTCCTGCGGCATCCACACCGGCAACGAGGAACGAGCGCGACACGTCGCCGAACGGCTGAAGGTGGCCCGGGTACTTGTCAACCAAGCGCACTGCTTCAGCACCGGTGGCGGATTCGACAACGGGCTCGGCTTCACCCTCACGATGGGTGCGGGTACCTGGGCTGGCAACAGCATCTCCCACAACCTGTCCTATCGGGAATTCCTCAACATCACGCGACTCGCGCGGATCATCCCGGCTTGTGAACCGACCGAAGAGGACCTGTGGGGCTCCTACTTCGCGACCTACGGACGGTGAGCATGAAACTCCTCGAATACCAGGGCAAGCGGTTGCTCGTCGATGCCGGCATTCGCATACCAGAAGGGACGGTCGTCGATTCTCCCGAGGCCGCGATGGAAGCGGCAGCGACCGTCGGCGGCCGAGTGGTACTCAAGGCTCAGGTGCCGGCCGGCAAACGCGGCGAGTCGGGCGGCGTTCTGTTTGCCGACTCTGCGCCCCAGGCCGCCGATGCGGCGCGGCGTCTGCTCGGCGCCGAGGTGGGCGGGTACCGCATACAGGAGCTCATCCTCGAGCAATGCGTCGACATCGAGCAGGAACTGTATGCCGCGATACTCAACGACGCCCAAAATGCGGGCCCGCTGCTGTTGTTCTCCACCGCGGGCGGAATGGACATCGAACAGATCAGTGCCCAGTCCCCGGAGCAGCTGCGCAAGCTGCCCATCGACATCCTGGGGGGTCTAACAGAAGAGGCCGCCGCCGACATGCTCGCCGGGACCGACCTTCCCGCGCAATCTCGGCCCGCGGTGGCGCAGACGCTGGTTGCGCTCTATGGCGCCTATCGGTCGACGGACGCCGACCTGGTCGAGGTCAACCCGCTGGCGATTACCGCTTCGGGCGGGGTGGTGGCTCTTGACAGCAAGGTTTCGCTCGATCCTGGCGCGCTGTCCCGGCATCCGGACCTCGTCGCCGGTCTCCGCGCGGATCAGCTGCAGGCGGGCACCGAGCTCGAGCGCCGCGGACGCGTGTTGGGCCTGCAGTTCATCGAGCTGGATGGGGACATCGGGATCCTCGCCAACGGGGCGGGGCTGACCATGACCAGCCTGGATGTCGTCAACTACTACGGCGGCACACCTGCCAACTTCCTGGAAATCGGTGGCGATGCCTACACCAAGGCCACCCCGGCCCTGAGGCTGGTCTTGGACAACCCGCGGGTGCGCAGCCTGCTCATCAATTTCTGTGGCGCCTTCGCCCGCACCGATGTCATGGCCGACGGCGTTGTCACCGCCATCGAAGAGCTGCGACCGGAGATTCCCTTCTTCTTCACCATCCACGGCACCGGCGAGGAAGAGGCGATACGCCTTGTCCGCGAGCGGCTTGGGGTGGAGCCTTACCAACTCATGGACGATGCCGTCAAGGCCGCAGTCAATGCCGCCGCGGCGACCACAACCGAGGTGGAGTGATGTTGATTCGACGAGGTGAGACGGTGGTCGTCCAGGGGATCACCGGCAGGCAAGGCTCGTATTGGACCGAGCGCATGGTCGAGTGCGGTACCCAAGTCGTCGCTGGCGCGAGTCCCGGCCGCGGGGGACGCACAGTCATCGGCATACCCGTTTACGACAGCGTGGTCGAATCGGCCCGGCATCACGAGCTCGACGCCTCCGTGCTGTTCGTCCCACCGATGCGGGCCAGGGCCGCGGCACTCGACGCGATCGAGGCAGGCGTCGGCAAGCTGGTCCTGCTCACCGAGCACGTGCCGGCGCAGGACGTCATGGAGATCCTCGCCCGCGCCGCCGCGGCCGGAACCGCGGTGCTCGGACCCAACACCGCGGGTCTGGTCGTTCCGGGCGAAACATCGGTCGGAATCATGCCCGGATTCGCGCGCAACATCTTCCAACCGGGGCCGATCGGCGTCATCTCGCGCAGTGGCAGCCTCGGCACGCTGGTGTCGATGGAACTGATCACCTCAGGTTTCGGGCAAAGCGCCTTCATCGGGATCGGCGGCGACCCGATCCTCGGCACCACGACGTTGGACGCGGTGCGGCTCCTCGACGCCGACGAGCGTACTGCGGCAATCGTCGTCGTTGGCGAAATCGGAGGTGTGATGGAGGAGGAAGCCGCAGCACATATCGCCAGCATGACCAAGCCCGTAGTCGCCTTCATCGCCGGTCGCACCGCGCCACCGGGCCAGCGGATGGGCCATGCCGGCGCCATTGTGACCGGTGACCGCGGCAGCGGTGAGTCGAAGGTGCGCGCCCTCACCGAGGCGGGCGCCGTGGTCGTCGACGTGCCCAGTGCCATCGGCCCCGCCCTCCGTTCGTTGGGCGTCCAAGCCACGGTTTCGCCGGCGGACCGCGCACTGGTCAGCGAAGCCTTCAATCAATTGCATCCGTTGCATCGTGAGGTGCTTCGAAAGGCTTATTGCCTGGGCTGGACGACGGGCCAAATCGCTGCCGATCTGAATGTCACCGAAGCCGTCGTAAAGTCCCGGCTGCACTACGCCCTGCGCACCCTGCGGTTCACATTGATCGACCCAACGCTGCGCCTCGCGAATAACGTTCGGACGCAGCAGGTCTGACGGAACCCCATGACGTGGTCCGGTGGTTAGAGAGTTGGGTCAGTGGGTGTAGGCCGCAGCGGAGCTGGCGGCATCGCCAATCCTTCCCAATGTCGCACGGTGATTCGACACCGACAGGGCTTCTGTGACACATACCGCAGCAATCGTGCCGAACATCCCGGCAGCAGTGCTCGTGTCCGTGCGATGGCGGATGTGGTGAAGGTGCTACCGCCAGCGCTATTGCAGGCTTCGTCGCAGGTGGCCGAGCATATCGAGATTGCGGCGAAGTCGGCTGTGGCCGCGGCGCCCATCACTGCCCTGGCATCGCCAGTCGACGCGGCTGCCTCCGGGGCGGCCGGCGCGATTCAAACAAAGATGGCGGCTGAGCGGCACGGGATTGGACCATTTATGAGGGCCGTGCTTGTCACGGCATTGTCACTCGTGCGCTTCGCGCGGATACCTGGTGATACCCTCTGAAACCATCAGCACAGGTCACGGGGTCGCGGGGGCATATTGCGACACCACAAGACAACCCACCCTGCGGACTGTAAATCCGTCGCGAAAGCTTCACAGGTTCGAATCCTGTACCTGCCACCACCAGGTCAGAGGGGGTATGGCGTTGTGATGCCGACCCCTCCAAATGCGAAATTGTCACAGATTGTCACAAACCACGCCGAACTGTGCGCAGCCGCGCCTAGCTAGCACGGGCGTTCGACCCCATCGAATCAAAGCGGGCGCCGCTAAAGCGGAGTTGGTCTAATCGATACTGATGTTGTCGCGCGTCGCATGG
>DASQSQ010000300.1:0-2468 GCA_035642315.1 Mycobacterium sp. | reverse complement strand
TCAGCGCCGGTGCCGGGGCTAGCGTGGTCAGCCGGCCAGACGGCAGCGCACGTTGTCGCCGACATGGGTGAATACACCGAAGTGCTGACCAGGCATGTGAACGGCGAGACCGCTGAATTCAACATCCCGGACGGATCGTTTGCGCGGGCAAGGAATTCGGCCAACGACCGGCACCTGGTCGCCGTCCCCGAACGCGACATGCGCCTACTCGCCGACCTGCTGGAGGAAACGGCCGCGAAGTATCTTGCAGCCGCTGCTGACATCGAAGCGATCGACGCCTCCCATCGCGCCGAGCTTCTCACCGCCGACGGCTTGGTTCTCGAACCGGCCGTGATGACCGGCTTACTGCTGGGGGAGCAACTCGTTCACGGACTCGACATCGCGCGCGCCGCACATCGTCCATGGAGCATTGAGCCTGACGACGCGCTGCTCGTCATACCCGCCGTGCTCTCGCTGGTGCCGAAATACCTGCGGCCCTCGCGGACCAAAAACACAAACATCAGCTTCGAATTACGACTACGCGGCGCGTCTCGTTATCGGCTGGCGATCGCCGACGGCAAGGGTGTCGTCACGGTGGCGGGTCGGAAGGCGGCTGGGCAGAAAACGGATTGTGTGATCACCGCCAACCCGGTCACATTCCTGCTCCTCGGCTTGAATCGAGTGCCGCAGTTGCCCCAACTTCTCCGTGGCAAGCTGCGCGCCGGCGGGCGCAAACCGTGGTTGGCCGCTAAATTCGGCACCCTGCTCGAGAGCCCGTAACGACCGGTTTGTGACTACCGTCTGGTGGCTACATTGACAGGATGACTTCGGTCGTCGTGGTGGGCAGCGGATTCACCGGCTTCGAATGCGCGCGACGGCTGGCCCGCCGATTACGCAAATCAGACGTCGACATCACGATCATCTCGCCGGTCGACTACATGCTGTACACGCCGTTGCTGCCGGACGTGGCGGGCGGGGTGGTCGATCCGCGGTCCGTGACCATCCCACTGGCGGGGACGCTCAACGGTGTGCGCAAGATACGCGGGCGGGTCGACAGCGTCGATTTTGATCAGCACCGGCTGCAGTTCACCGATCTCGAACAGCGGTCCTGCGGGCTGTCGTGGGACCGGCTGGTATTAACTCCCGGGTCGGTCACCCGCCTGTTCGACATCCCTGGATTAGCGCAGTACGCAAGGGGCTTGAAGTCGACGGCTGAGGCGCTCTACCTGCGCGACCACTTTCTCGAACAGTTGGAGTTGTCCTGCCTGGAAGACGACGCCGAGCTTGCGCAGGCGCGGCGCACCGTCGTGGTGGTGGGGGCGTCCTACTCCGGTACGGAGTTGGTCGTGCAACTTCGCGCGCTGGCCAATGCCGCCGCCAAGCATCTCAGCTTCGACCCGACCGGAGTGAAATTCCTGCTCCTCGACCTTGCCGAGCAGGTGATGCCGGAGGTCGGCGAAAAGCTGGGCGCTCGCGCAATGCGAGTATTGCGCCGCCGTGGGGTCGATGTCCGGCTGGGCCTGACGCTCAACGAGGTCCACGCGGATCACGTTGTGCTGAGCGATAACTCGCGGGTGGACACCCGAACGGTCGCATGGGTCACCGGGGTAACCGCCGCTCCGCTCATCCAGACGCTCGGCCTGCCGACCGAGAAGGGCCGGTTGAAGGTGCTGACCGATCTACAGGTACCCGGGCATCCGGACGTATTCGCGGCCGGCGATGCCGCCGCGGTGCCCGACGTCACGCAACCCGGCAAGATCACGCCGCCCACCGCCCAGCACGCGATTCGACAGGGAAAAGTGTTGGCCGACAACGTCGCCGCCAGTCTCGGGCGCGGGAAGAAGCGAGATTACAAGCACCGCAACATGGGCTTGGTGGTCGACCTCGGACCGCATCAGGCCGTGGCGAATCCGCTGAACATTCAGCTGTCCGGCTACCCGGCGAAATTCGTCACCCGCGCGTATCACCTGTATGCGATTCCGCGCGGCGTCAACCGCTGGGCGGTTTCGCTGGCCTATCTGACCGATGTCTTTTCCACCCGCAGCGTGGTGTCGCTGGGCCTGTCGACCCAAAGCGATGCTGAATTCTCGACCAGCGAAGGCATTCCGCTACCGAAGACCGATTACGGCGACTGAGCTACAGGTCGAGGGTGAGTCGCTGTCCCTTGGCCGCGCGCGAAATGCAGATCAACATCATCCCGTCGGCGCGCTCCGGCGCGGTGAGCAGCGTGTCGCGGTGGTCGACGCGGCCGTCGAGCACCCGGGTACGGCAGGTTCCGCAGAAGCCCTGCCGGCAGGAGTACGGCGGCCAGATGTCAGCCCGCTGCAACGCCGGCAACAGTGTCTCCTCGGCACCGACCTGCACCGTGGTGCCCGTCGAGGCGATGCAGACGCTGAACTGCTCGCCATCGATTACCGGCGGCGCGGCGAAACGCTCGAAATGCAACTCGACGTTGTCACGGCCGGCGAGCTGAGCGCGAATCGCGGTCA
>DASQSQ010000299.1:0-6550 GCA_035642315.1 Mycobacterium sp. | reverse complement strand
TGCTGCCGTCGCCTACACCAAGGACCGCAAGCAGTTCGGCAAGTCGATCTCTGAGTTTCAGGGTGTGCAGTTCGAGCTTGCCGACATGGCGATGAAAGTCGAAGCGGCCCGGCTGATGGTGTACAGCGCCGCCGCCCGCGCTGAACGCGGCGAGCCGAATCTCGGCTTCATCTCCGCGGCCGCAAAGTGCTTCGCCTCCGACACCGCCATGGACGTGACCGAGGCGGCTGTGCAGCTCTTCGGAGGCGCCGGCTATACCACGGACTTCCCCGTTGAGCGATTTATGCGCGACGCCAAGATCACCCAGATCTACGAGGGCACGAATCAGATTCAGCGCGTGGTCATGTCACGCGCACTGCTGCGCTGATCGGTGTTGCGCTCGGCCATGATTGGTTGACGCCGGTGGCCGCAAATCTGAACGCTAACCCGCTTGCCGTGCTCTGCGGCTGCCATTCTGACGCCTGGCGCCGATTTGCCGGTTAGCCGACGCGCGTAGACCTACTATCCGGCGTATGACGACCTTTGCCCTCGTGCACGGCGCGTGGCACGGCCCATGGTGCTGGGAAGAGGTCGCTCCGCTGCTGCAGAAGGCGGGCCACGACGTGGTCGCGCCAGAACTGCCGTGTGACGACGGCTCAGCGACAACCTTTGAGCCCTACGCCGATGTGGTTTGCGCTGCCCTCGATGGTCGTGACGCTGATGTAGTCGTTGTCGCCCACTCGTTGGCGGGACCCACTGGCACTCTGATCGCGGCTCGACGCCCGGTGCGGCACCTTGTCTACGTATGCGCCGTAGTCCCTGCGCCTGGACTCAGCCTGGTGGATCAAGGGGGCGAAATGGTTAACCCCGACTGGGACAAAGGCCTTAGCCAGCCTGATGCCGAGCTGCGGACCCTATGGGTAGATCGTGGTATGGCGAAAGCGTTGTTCTACCACGACTGTGACGAATCGACGGTGACTGCAGCTTTCAGCCGTCTTCGACCGCAGTCGGCGTACCCGTTCATAGCTGCGTTTCCATTGGCCCAACTTCCAACGGTTAGTTGCACTTACATCGCATGTGCTGAGGATCGACTTATCTACCCGGATTGGCAGGTGCAGACGGCACGCAATATCGGTGCATCTCTTGAAGTTATCCCTTCGAGTCACTCACCGTTCTTTTCGCAACCGAGAGCGCTTACCGACGCCCTACTGCGCGTGGCCAATGCGAATTAGGTTTCGGTGTCGGCCTCTGCCTCACACGAGTTTCCGTACGGTCGGGCATCATTGCGCCAGCCGATCCCACGAGTCTTCAGTGGACAATGTTTTGCTCGAGGTGCCCAGGGCTTACGGCGCGGTCAAGAAGTCGTCGTTGTGGTCGCCAAGGCCCGGCGGGGGCTCGGTGGCGGCCGCGGTGAACGTGGAGTAGCGGGCCGGGGTGCGAACCACCGTCACGGCGTCATCGCCGTCGCCGACCTCGAGCGCGAGGTCGTTCTCGGCGAAAAGCGGGGTCTCGACGACCTGCTTCCAGCTGTACGGCAGGCAGGCCATGAGGCCGCAGCTGCGTAACAGTTTCACCCACTCGTCGGCTGGTTTGGTGGTCAGCGTCGACTCCAGCTCGTCGGTCAACTCGGCGTAGTTGATTGCCCGCGAACGTTGGTCGGCGAACCGCTCGTCGTTGAGAAGATCCGGGCGATCAATAGCACGGCACAACAATTCCCAGTGCTTCGGGATGTAGGCGCTGATGACGACGTGCCCGTCGGAGGTCCGGAACGCGTCGGACGGTTGTGTGGCGAAGGCAACTCGCTTGCGCTGCTTGTCGGTTGGAGCTGACTTGGGCCCGCTCGGCCGGTTCAAGTGCATCGTTAACTGGTTGGCCTGCAACGAGACCGCGACGTCGTACATCGCGACGCGGACGACGTCGGCCACACCGTGCCGTTCGCGATTGAGCAGCGCGGCCAGAACCGCTTGGGCCAGTACGTGTCCCGTCGCGTTGTCGACAAGCTGAAACGGGATGATCTGCGGCTTACCTTCGGGCGTGCGCATTCCGGTGGTCATGCCCGCTTCGGCCGCGACCATGAGGTCGACTCCCGGCCGGTCGCCGTTGGCGCCGTTGCCGCCGAACGCCGACACCCGGGCATAGATCAGTTTGGGATTGCGTGGCTGTAAGTCGTTGGGGCCCAGCCCAAGTCTCTCCATCACGCCGGGGCGGAAGCCTTCGAGGATGACGTCTGCGGTGTCGGCGAGCTTGAGGACTTGATCCTTGCCCTGCTGGGTTGTCAGGTCGACGGCCACCGATTTCTTGCCCCGGTTGTTCGGCAGAAAGTACGGGGCGAGCGGCGGGCGGCCCGGCAGAACCGAGGTGATGTGTCGCGCGGCTTCGCCGTCAGGCGCCTCCACCTTGATGACCTCGGCACCCAGGTCGGCGAGCACCTGTCCGGCCAGCGGCCCGGCCACGTTCTGGGTGAAATCGAGCACCCGAAAACCATCAAGAGGCGTGGGGCCGCCGGCCATCAGTGTGCATCCAATGTCGCGGTGCAGTAATAGTTCTCGGCTTCGCCGTCGTTGCGCACCGGCACGGGCAAGCCGGCGTCGGTCAAGAGTTGTCCGGCGAGGGTCCGCGTCGTCTGCCAGCCGCGCTCGGCCAGGTAGGTCGCGATGTCATGACGCTCGCCGGCAAACCACAGGTCGTCGATGTGGGCGTCCAGACCAAGCTGGTACCACTTCTGGGCCGCGGTGTGCATGACCTGCACGGATTCCGGTGAGCTCAGGAATCTCTCCGCGACCAGTCGGCTACCGGCGGCGCTGAGGGCGGTGATGTTGTCCAGCAGGCGATCCTGAGCCTCGGGAGGGAGGAATGCCAGCAGACCCTCGGCGATCCACGCGGTGGGCCGCTCCGCGTCCAAGCCGGCCTGCCGAAGCGCCGTCGGCCAATCGTCGCGCAGGTCGATGCGCACCGCGCGCAAGTCGACCGTCGGCTCGGCGCCCAGCGCCGTCAGCGTCGCCGTTTTGAAGTCGATGACTTGTGGCTGGTCGATCTCGAACACCGTCATGTCCGACGGCCAGGACAGTCGATAGCCGCGGGCATCCAGGCCGGAGGCCAAAATCACTACTTGCCGCACACCGGCGGCCGCCGTGTCGGCGACGAACCGGTCGATGAAGCGGGTACGCACCGCGAGCAGATTGGTCATCGGCTGCATGCCCCACGGGTGGTCGGGGATGTCGACGTCGGCGGCGTCGAGTTCGCCCGCTCCCCAGCGGGTGAAGAAGTCGACCCCGACCGCCTGCACCAGCGGCTGAGCGAACTGGTCTTCGATGACCGGATGCTCGGCGATGCTGGCACGGGCTCTGCCCGCGGCCACCAGGGTGGCGGTCGCCCCTACGCTGGTCGCCAGGTCCCAAGTGTCGTTGTCGGTACGCGGCATCGTCCGCCCTTCCGTGGCTGCGAGCAGTTACTGCACGCCCACTCTACGGCGTTGCGCTGGCAGCGGTTTCGCGCAGACCCGCCCGTTCGACGCTCAGCAGACTCGCCGTCTCATGCTCTTCCCGGTACGCCTTGCCGCCGCCGTTCAGCCCGAATAGCCGCTTGCTCCACAGCAGCCAGATGACCGCAACGATGTTGATTACCAGGGCAATAAGCCGAAGCGCCGTGATCTTCTCGGTTAGCTCGTAGATTTCCAGGGGAAGGAAGACGCTGGTCGCGATCACCGCGAAGTACTCGCCCCACCGTGCCATCAGCCACAGCCCGACCGCTTCGACAAGCTCGATCGCCGCGTAGCCGGCAAGGCCCACGGCGATCCACGTCAACGTCGATGAGGACAACGAGAATGCGTGCGAGATGCTGTGAATGATTTTGGAGTTGTCCGGGTTCCATCCGATCTGGTTCGCCAACGGCTTGAGATACGGCAGGTCTTGGTCGAACGCATGGCGCAACCGTTCGCGTGACCCCTTGACCTTGAACACGCCGGCCGCCACCGCCAGGAAAATCACGCAGCGCAGCGCGCGTTCAATGGCCAGCGCTCGCATCAGCGTCCGGTCACGCAGCATCCGTCCCCGCGGGATCTCCGGCGCGGTATTGGCCGGGCCACTGCGGCGGGGAGCGCCCACGACGAACGTCTCACAGCGCAAGCACCGCCACGCCTCGCCGGCGGGAGTATCGGCTTTCAAGCGCTCCCGAAGCTCCGGTTCATCGGGAGCGAACGTCGCGTGCCCGCGCAATCCACACGAGCGCAGAGCAAAATCCACCATAAGAGCACGTTAATGTGACAGCGCCGGGTTCCATAGCCGGGGTCGGCCAGATCTACCGGCTAACCCGCCTGACCAGTACGGTATGACGAATGAGCGACGCGCGCGACGAGATACGCAATGGGCTCCTGCTCGATGGCCTGGGTAAGCCGCTGGATCTCAATGCGGTGGATCGGCATGTCAGACATCGCAATCCGTCGGCATCGCCGTCGGAAGTGCAAAACGAAACCCTGGAGGTCATTCGCTCCCTGGTCGACGACGGACTCTTCAGCCTGGGAGCCGTGGGCGAGCGGGATGAACGATTCGTCGCCTGGACGAGGTCGCTCGATCATTCGATCCACAAGATCTCCCACGACTACGTCAAGCACTACGGCGATCCCGAGCGGTGGATGTTCTCGGCGTGGCTGTCGCTCACCGGAAAGGGTGAACTCCTCGCACGATCCATCGAAGAGAAGGACATCGAGGGCTATCGCGATCGAGATACGTGAGGTTTCGTGAGCCAGCGATCGGGGCTGCGGGTCAGGCCCGCCACCGAGGATGACCTGCCCGAGGTCTGCGAGATCGTCAACCACTACATCGAAAGCTCGTTCGTCAACTTCCGCACCGCGCCACAGACCGTCGATGAATGGCGTAACGATTGGAGACGGCTGCAGTCGCAATTCCCCTGGCTGGTAGCCACCGACGACGGCGTCGTCGGCGTGGCATACGCCGCGCCATGGAACGGTCGCGCCGCCTATCAATGGACCGCCGAGGCCACCGTCTACGTCGATCCCGCGAGGCAGCGTCGCGGGGTGGGCGACGCCCTGTACACCGAGCTGCTGGCCCGCCTTCGCCGCCAGGGCTTCCACAGCGCCGTTGCGGTGATCGCCCTGCCCAACGAGCCGAGCGTCCGGCTGCATGAGCGACACGGCTTCGTTCTGGCCGGCCGGCTGGTCGAGGCCGGTTACAAGCTGGGCGCATGGCACGATGTCGGTTTCTGGCAGTGCACGTTTAACATCGCAGGGTGACCAATTCCGACCCGGTCGGTACTGCTGCACGACTCGTCGAGCATGACTGCTGCACAGAATCCGGACACGCAGCACCGCAGGCGATGCAAAAAGACGGAGCCTGGCGGCGTCGTGCACGGTGGGCATACGCGCTGGCCTGGGTCAGCATTGCCGCGATGCTCCTCGAGGGCGTGGTCGGACTCTGGCAGGGCCTGGCCGTCGGGTCGATCGCCCTGACCGGATGGGCCTTGGGCAGCCTGCCCGAAGCCCTGGCCAGTGCGATGGTGGCCTGGCGGTTCTCCGGCTCGCGCACCTTAAGCGAGACGGCTGAACGGCGCGCTCAGCGCGGTGTCGCGTGGTCGTTCTGGTTGACGGCGCCGTATATCGCCGCGGAGTCCGTCCACCACTTGTTTGGTGAGCATCACGCTGACGTCTCGGTCATCGGCATGGCGTTGACGGCCGCCTCGCTGGTGCTGATGCCGATCCTGGGGCGGGTCAAGCAGGTGCTCGGTGTGCGGCTGGGCTCAGCGGCGACCGCCAGCGAAGGCATCCAGAACCATCTGTGCGGGATACAGGCCGCTGCGGTTCTGGTTGGTCTCGCGGTCACTGCCCAGTGGCCGGGCTTCTGGTGGTTCGATCCGCTGATCGGCCTGGGCATAGCCGCCGCGGCGATCTGGCAAGGCGTCAAGTCATGGCGCGGTGAGGACTGCGGCTGCTAAGACGGGTCAAGTCCGTGGGTGATCAGTCCGGCCGCATGGGCTTGTTCGTCCGGCCGGACGTTGCCGGGGGCAGCGGAGCTCAGCTGCCACGTTGCAACCCCGCCGTCGGGGCCGGCCAGCTCGCCGGTGGCGAGGGCTTCGGCGATGAGGGAGCGGACGCGCCGCTCGTTGGACGGCTCGGTGGCGAAAAGTATTCGCACCGCCACGGTTTCACCGTCAGGCAGGGTTGTGACGTAGTGCGGCGCGACAGGGCAGGGAGGTGTGTGATCCCAGTGCCCGCACAACGCGATCGTGATTGCGCCGCCGAGGGCGTTGGGACTGCCGCCGGGCGGCATCGTCACAACCGCGTCGTGAGCATAAGCCTGGCGGGCCATAGACGCTGATCCTAATCCTGAGGCGGGGAGTCGGTGTCCCAGGTGCTCGGCATCATCGGCATCCGCGGCCCACCGCCGAACTCATCGTCGGACAGTGTGGCCAATCCCGTTGCCGCAGTGTTGGTTTCCTTGGCGGCGGTTCCGGGGAAACCGAGGGTGCCCCCGCCGCGCTCCGAGGGCACGACCGGCGGCTCGGGCTCCAGGTCCATGTATTCGTAGCCGCGCCCGATCATTTCCACCTTTGTTCGGCG
>DASQSQ010000298.1:0-2958 GCA_035642315.1 Mycobacterium sp. | reverse complement strand
GCTGAGATTCTGCGCCACTCCTCAGCATCGCTTCGCTCTGCATCGTCGTCGGCGCGGTCATGTTGTGTTCTTTGGCGACCTGCAGCCCGGCCAGGGTGGCCGCGCCCGCTCCGCCCTGACCTTCGTCCGGCCGCGGGTCGGGGAAACCGGCCAGGATCCGCTCGGTCTCTTTGAATTTGCACAGCGGAGCGATGCCGCGTGACGGCGCCGGCGGATTACCGGAGCGCAGCCCGTCGACGAGCTTGCGCGCCGACGCGCAAGTCTGGCTGTCGTAGAACTCCCAGTTGACCATCACGACCGGGGCGAAGTCGCACGCGGCGTTGCACTCGATGTGTTGCAGGGTTACCGATCCGTCCGACGTGGTCTCGTCGTTGCCGATGCCGAGATGCTCTTTGAGCGAGTCGAATATCGCATCGCCGCCCATCACCGCGCACAGCGTGTTCGTGCAGACTCCGACCAGGTATTCGCCAGTGGGGCCCCGGCGATACATGGTGTAAAAGCTTGCGACAGCAGCAACTTCAGCTCCGGTTAGTCCAAGCTGTTCGCCGCAGAACTCAAAACCGGCCGGTGTCACGTAACCGTCCTCGGACTGCACCAGGTGCAGCAGTGGCAGCAGCGCCGAGCGGGGATCGGGGTAGCGGCCGATGATCTCCTTGGCGTCGACCTCCAGTCGCGCCTGCACATCGGCCGGGTACGACTCAGGTGCGCCTTCGGTGACGAACTGTCCGGGTTCCTCGGGCGGCGGACCAAGCCGGATGAACACCCGTTCGCCGTTGCTGCCGGCGCCGGGGATCTGTGGTGTGGTCATCGGTCCACCCCGCCCATCACCGGGTCGATACTGGCCACCGCGCTGATCACGTCGGCGACCATGCCGCCTTCACACATCGCGGCGACGGCCTGGAGGTTGGTGAACGACGGGTCCCGGTAATGCACCCGGTACGGACGGGTGCCGCCATCGCTGACCATGTGCACACCCAACTCGCCGCGGGGCGATTCGACGGCGACGTAGACCTGCCCGGCCGGAACCCGGATACCCTCGGTGACCAGCTTGAAGTGGTGGATCAACGCTTCCATCGAGCCGCTCATGATCTTCTCGATGTGCTCCGGCGAGTTGCCCAGTCCGTCCGGGCCGACTTTCAGATCGGCCGGCCAGGCGATCTTGCGGTCCTCCACCATGGTCGGGCCGGGCTTCAGCTTGTCCAGGCACTGTTCGACGATCTTTACCGACTCCCACATCTCCTTGACGCGAATGATGTAGCGACCGTAGGCATCACAACCGTCGTCCGTGATCACGTCGAACTCGTAGTTCTCGTATCCGCAGTACGGTTCGGTACGGCGCAGGTCGTAGGGCAGCCCGGTGGACCTTAGGCACGGCCCGGTCACCCCTAGTGCCATGCAGCCGGTCAAGTCCAGGTAGCCGACGTCTTTGGTGCGCGCTTTCCAGATGGCGCTCTCGCTGAGCAGGTCGTCCATCTCGCGTATCGCGACCTTCAACGGCTTGAGGGCTTCGGTTATCTCGGTCTTCGCGTCGGGCGGCAGGTCCTGCGCGACACCCCCGGGCCGGATGTAGGCACTGTTCATCCGCAGCCCGGTGATCGACTCGAACAGCGTGAGGACGATCTCGCGGCCCTTGAAGCCGGTGAACATCGGCGTCATCGCGCCCAGCTCCATACCGCCGGTTGCCAAAGCGACCAGGTGCGAGGAGATCCGGTTGAGCTCTATCATCAGCACCCGAATGACGCTGACGCGTTCGGGGATCTCGTCGGTGATCCCGAGCAGTTTCTCCACACCCAGGCAGAACGCGGTTTCATTGAAAAACGGTGACAGGTAATCCATTCGGGTTACGAAGGTCACGCCCTGCGTCCAGTATCGGTACTCGAGGTTTTTTTCGATTCCGGTGTGCAGGTAGCCGATTCCGCACCGGGCGTCAGTGACGGTCTCGCCCTCGATCTCCAGAATCAACCGCAGCACGCCGTGGGTGGACGGGTGCTGCGGTCCCATGTTGACGACGATCCGTTCGCCGGGTTCGCCCGCCTTGCGGGCGGCTTCGACGATCTGGTTCCAATCCTGGCCGGTGACAGCGATTAACGTGTCCGAGCCATCTCCGTGCGCCGCGTTCATGGTTTCGCTCATCAGTTGTAGGACCTCCGCTCGTCGGGCGGGGGAATCTGGGCGCCCTTGTACTCCACCGGGACGCCACCGAGTGGGTAGTCCTTGCGCTGTGGATGTCCCTCCCAGTCGTCGGGCATCTCGATACGGGTCAACGACGGGTGGCCGTCGAAGATGATGCCGAAGAAGTCGTAGGTTTCGCGCTCGTGCCAGTCGTTGGTCGGGTAGATCGCGAACAACGACGGGATGTGCGGATCACCGTCCGGCGCAGCCACTTCCAGTCGGACACGACGGCAAAAGGTAATCGAGCTCAGCGGATACACCGCGTGCAGCTCGCGTCCGCTTTCGTGTGGGTAGTGCACACCGTTGACGCCCAAGCACAACTCGAAGCGCAGTTGCGGGTCGTCACGAAGGCGGCGAGCGACCTGCGGCAGTAGCTCCCGGCGTACGTGCAGGGTCAGCTCGTCACAGTAGACGACGACTTTCTCGATGGCGTCGGCAAATTCGACGTCGTCTTCTTTCAATGCCTCGGCCAGCCGGTCGACGACCTCGTCGAAGTAGCCGCCGTAGGGGCGCGGGCTGCCGTCGTCGATGGTGATCTGGCGCACCAGTCGTCCGTAGCCCGACGTGTCACCGCTGCCGCGTACGCCGAACATGCCGCGGCGAGTGTCGATCAGCTCCGGATCGGCCTGGTCGGCGCCAACTGGAGATCCGCCAACCTCGCTGGCCGCTCGTTTCGGGTCGTGTTCCGGCGAACTCATCGCAACAGTCCGTGCATCTCGATCGTCGGCCGGGCGGCAAGGGCGGCCTGTTCGGCTTCGGCGATGGCCTGCTCGCGGTTGACGCCCA
>DASQSQ010000297.1:0-4274 GCA_035642315.1 Mycobacterium sp. | reverse complement strand
CAATCAGGATGCTGACCTCCTCGACAGCCGGTTAGGCGCGATCCAGGTGAGTGTCGCCCGATCGATCCTGCTTTTTGCTGTTGCCGCGCTGTTCGAGATCGGCGGCGCCTGGCTGGTCTGGCAAGGCATCCGCGAGCATCGCGGATGGGTATGGGCCGGTCTTGGCGTGATCGCGTTGGGCGCCTACGGCTTTGTCGCCACCTTTCAAGACGATCCTCAATTCGGCCGCGTCCTGGCCGCGTACGGAGGTGTGTTTGTCGCCGGGTCGCTGGCATGGGGCATGGCGCTGGACGGATTTCGCCCGGACCGGTGGGACATCATCGGTGCTGCGGTATGCCTGGCCGGGGTCGGCGTGATCATGTATGCCCCGCGAGGGCGCTGATCAGTCCTTGTGCTCGACGACCCCCGTCGCGTGCTGCGCACGGTCTTCGTATGCCCGACGGGCGGTGGTGTCGAAGTTGAGGAACACCGTGTCGATGCCCATCCTCTTCGTGAGCCAGCGACGGCCCCGGTCCGACAATAGCTGCGCCACAATGGCGATGAACCGGCCATTGCCGGGCACCGACACCCGGGTCTTCGGCTTGTCGAGCACCTTGACAATCGCCGCGGCGATATCGCCGGGCTCCACCGGTTTCTGCGCGGCCGACGGTGACATCCCCGAGAGCAGTTCGGTGTTGGTGAATGTCGGCAGCACCGCGGTGACCTTGACGCCCTGCACAGCGAATTCATCTGCCATCCCGGCGGATAGGCCTACCACGGCGAATTTTGTTCCGGCGTAGACGATTTGACCCGGCACCGCCACCATGCCGGCCAGCGACGCGATATTGATGATGTGCCCGCTGTGGCGCTTCACCATTTCCGGCAGCACCAGCTGGCAGCCGCTCAGCACCCCGTAGAGGTTCACCTCGATCGACGAGCGGATCGCCTGGGCGGTTTGCTCGAGGAATGGGCCGACCGGCATGACGCCGGCGTTGTTGATCAGCACGTCAATGTGCCCGCCCCCGTCGGCGCGGGCCTTGTCGAGGAAGGCGGCGAACGATTCGCGGTCGGTGACGTCCAGTGGGTGGCCTGATACCGAACCGAGGCTGCTCATGCCAGCGACCGCGCTCTCCAGCACGTCGACGTCCCGGTCGCCGATGACCACTCGCGCACCACGCGCCAGCAGCGCTTTTGCGGTCGCATGCCCGATGCCACGAGCAGCACCGGTGATCACGATGGTCTTACCCCTGATGTTGTCCATGCCGACGAACTTTACAGGTGTCAACTCTGCCGCGGAACCGTGGCAGAAGGCGTCACTGCGGGCATACCACTGGTGCTTGATTACTTACGAAAACGATTCATCCGAATTTTCGTTGTGCTGCTGACACGTTGATAGTACGGTACTGGGAAGTAATCATACTAAACGTATGATTCGCACCCTAAGTAAGTAACAACGGTTTGACACCGAAGGATGAGGACACGGATGAAGGCAGTTTCGCGAGGCACTGCAGCCGGCGACGGGGGCTCGCTTGGGCACGGCTTCAGCTGGCGCGATCCTGACATCGACTGCACCCTGGTGATTTCGCATCCGTCGGCTGATCCGGCCTTGTGGTCCGCGTATTCGTCGGGCGCCCACCGCAGCTTTCGCAAGCATGGTGTGGAGTCTGCGCTCGACATGGAGGCGCTGCGCAGCGGAGCCAACACCATCATGTTCTTCGCCGTGTTCGATGACGACGGCGAGGTGGTGGGCGGGCTGCGGGCCAAGGGACCGCTGCGGTATGCCGACGATTCGCATGCGGTCGTCGAATGGGCCGGGCACCCCGGCCAGCAGGCCGTCCGGAACATGATCACCGACCGCATCCCGTTCGGGGTCCTAGAACTGAAATCGGGCTGGGTAACCGACGATCCGCGTCGAAATCGCTTGGTCACCGACGCCCTGGCCCGCAGCGGTCTCCACATGCTGGTCATCCTTGATGCGCGATTCTGCATGGCCACCGCCGCGACCCTCGCGCTGAACGGCTGGCGATCCTCCGGAGGACTGGTCGCAGACATTCCGGCGACACCATACCCGGACAAACGCTACCGAACCAGGATGATTTGGCTGAACCGGCGTGATTTCTTCAACTACGCGGAACCAGCTCAGGTCACCAAGATCCTCGCCGAGACAAAGCTGATCCTCCACGACCAGCATCGCCGCGGTGGGCTCGCCGCCATTCGTCCCGAATGGAGCGCGATCGCTAGCGGGAAGCCAACCCGCACAAACGATTCGGAGGTCGCGTGACATGCGCACCCTAGTGCTTCAGCAACGTCGCCAGTCCCAAATTCACGGAGGTCTCACCTTGGATAGCAGCGCGGATCCCGTCTGGATCCTCTTCATCACGGACATCGAATCCCGCGACAAAGTGCTCAGGTACTGCAGCGGGTCGCAGTGGGAGGTGGATCCCAAAACCGCTGCGGCACTGATCATGTCCGGCGCGGCGGTGCGGATGCCGGCCCCGGCAACACCGGCATCCGTGGATGCGGTTGTCGAGATACCGACAGACTCGGCCGAGAGCGCCTGATCCGCGTCGGCCACGTTGGGCGCTAGGAACCAGCCTCGGCTTGCACCGCGTCGCCGGGCTGTTGCTGGCCCAGCAGCTCGTCCTGGCCGACCTCGGGAAGGTTGCTGCCGTGACCGTTCCCTCCGCGCTTCGCCGGCTTCTTCTTCGACGGTTTCTCCGGCGTAGTCGCAGGCGTCGACGTGACCGTGCTATGGCCGTTGGACGGTAGCCCGATTGATGCGCCGACCATCTCGATCGCCTTCTCGGTGTACACGCGATAGCCGAAGTGCGGGTCGTAGCCGTGGATTTCCTTGGTGTCCAGATCCCGCATGAACTGTAGGATTTCGCGGCTGAACACCTGACCGGGCACCAGGACCGGGAATCCCGGCGGATAGGGCGTCACGTAGGTGGCGGACACGACGTCAATTCCCGCATCCAACTTTTCGTCGATCTGCGCGCCCATCAAGTACTCACAGTTGGTGTCGTCGTACGACAGGTAGAACGCCCGACGAACGTCACCTTCGGGTGTCAGTTCATCCCCGCTGTGATCCCGGAACGCCGGGTGAAAGCCGCTGAAATTGCACAGCGGCACCGGGCGTTCGGTCAGCCGGTACACCGCTTGCTCAAAGTGTTCACGCTCACCCAGGCTCATCTCGGAGATCGCCTGGTCGAGCTCGGCGGCGACGCTGACCAAGACCTCGACCAGGAACGCGACCGAGCTGCGAGTGGTGCCGATGTTGGTCATGAACAGCACGCTGTTGCGCGACGTCTTGTTGATCTGAATGCCGTAACGGTCCATCAGCTGCTCGCGTTTGAACGTATCGCCGTCGTAACCAGTACGCCCGATGGACAACGTGATTCGCGACGGGTCGAGCACGAATTCGTCGTCGTGCCAGGCGGCCATCATGTTGCGCAACCCAGAGCGCAGCGGCTGGTCGATGGCCGTCGGGCGGAACCGATCCGGGATCAGATGAGCCGTGCCAAGGCAATTCATGTACTTGCTGAGCAAGGGGTGGTTGTCGATCGCGTCGCGCAGCTGCATGGCGTTTTCGATCTGCCGCTGCACCAACTCGGCGCCTTCCAGCGCCACCTGACGACGTCCCAGGTCCAGCGACGCCAGGATCTGGTAGTTGGGCGAGGTCGAGGTGTGCGCCATGTAGGCCTCGTGGAACGACACCGCCACCTTCTGGTCGAAGTCCTGGTCGTAGACGTGAATCATCGATCCCTGCCGCAGCGAAGTCAGCGTCTTGTGAGTCGACTGACTGGCATACACCCGCACCCGCGCCCGGGCCGGGTCGGCCATCAGGCGACGGTCCAGCAAGTCCTCGTCGCTTGGCTTGTTAGCCGTCTGGTCGGCCAGGTACTTCTCGTAGCGCTGCTTGTAGTCATCGCTGTGCAGTCGCTCACGCAGCGCCTTTGCCGACGCCATCGCGGTGCGGGTCCGATAGACCGGGTGGAAGCGGGCGAACGCGAACCAGGCCTCGTCCCAGAGGAACACCAGGTCGGGCTTGATCGCGAGGCACTCTTCCATCACGCGCTCGACGTCGTAGACGATTCCGTCGAAGGTGCAGTTGGTCAGCGACATCATCTTGACCCGGTCTAGCTTGCCGGCGCGCTTGAGCGCCAACAGCTTTGACTTGATCTCGCCCAGCGGCACCGGGCGTTCGGTCAGCCGGTACACCGCTTGCTCAAAGTGTTCACGCTCACCCAGGCTCATCTCGGAGATCGCCTGGTCGAGCTCGGCGGCGACGCTGA
>DASQSQ010000296.1:0-2665 GCA_035642315.1 Mycobacterium sp. | reverse complement strand
CAAAATACAATGCCTTCCACGATCGTATGCGGCGCGCGTAAACCGTCTTCCCCGTCCCGCTCCTGCCTAGGCGAACGGTTTTCATCCGTATCTCCCGTTTTCGACAATTCTCATCGTCACCATATGTGTCCATTCCGCGAGGGCTCCGGCACTCGCGACCATGGGACATCTTTCCTACGACGAGCGAGGTCGCACCATATTTGTCAGTCGCCATTGCTTAGGGCGACTCGCTTCCGAGAATCATCGGGGTCAACCGCTGCAGAGGTTGCTGCCGTGCGCATGCGGTGGAACACGTCGCCAATAAAGCGTGAGCGCACCCGTCGTGGCAGGAGCGCCAGCGAGGTCACAAGGAACCGCGCACGAACGCCCGGAATGACGCTGGCCCGCTTGCCAAGTGCGGCGGCGGCAGCCCGCGCAACCACCTCTGGCGTAGCGGCCGAACCGTATTTCAGGCCCGCCCGAGCCGCGAGGCCGGTATGTACGAGTCCGGGCTGCACCAGCAGCACGTCGATTCCCCGTGGCTTCAACTCGTGATGCAAGCTTTCGGCGAGGATGTGCACGTACGCCTTGGTTGCGGCATAGGAGCTCATCCCCGGGACTCCCTGCCGGCCCAGGAGCGATCCCACCAACATGATGCCGCCGCGGCCTTTATCCACCATTTGCCGGGCGGACGTGTGGGCAAGGCGGGTAACGACGGTCACGTTGAGGCAGACCATTTCCAGCTCGGGCGCCAGCGCCGCTTCGGGAAATGGCCCGCTGGTGGCGAACCCGGCGGAAAGGATGACGAGACCGATGTCGAGGTGGCGTGTCTGCTGCTCGAGTTGGTCGACTCCACCTGGTTGTGCAAGGTCGGCGGCGATGACTAGGGTCTTTACGCCGTGTGCCGCTGCGAGGTCACCAGCGATCGTCTCAAGCCGATCGCGGCGCCGCGCGGATAGGACGACGTTAACGCCCTGCGCGGCAACCTGGGCGGCCAGCGCCTTACCGATCCCATCGCTTGCTCCTGTGACTAGCGCCCACGGCCCGTAACGGCTACGAAACCGTTGCTGGCGAGGATTATGGACCTCCGTGATTCGCTGATTAGGCATGATTGCTGCTCCTTCCCTTTTGGCATGATGTGTTCTCCGGTGGCTGCTCGTACGACGCCCTGGTCGCTTGGATCAGGAGAGGTGGGCGCGACAACTGGGCGCTGGTTAGGTTCGAGCGGGGTCGAAGTGGAATCCCGCGGGGCGCACCACCGAGTCGGGAACGTGCGGGGTGACGCCAGGGCCGTAGTGGCGTCCGTCGAGCGGCCAGTCGTAGCCTTCGAGATCGTCGGTGTCCTTGCCGAGGATCTGACCCGTCCGTTCGTAGTGCGCCACGACGGCGGGCAGGCCGTAGCGCTGCACCGGGCACACCTTCATGCAGATCGAGCATCCGGCACTTTGCATCATTAACGGCAGGCAGCGCTTGGTATTGATTTTGGCCTTGGTGATGCCGCGGTGTTCCTTGCGCACTTTCGTGATAGCGCCGACCGGGCAGCGCCTCACGCAGATTTGGCAGCGATCGCAAATACCTTCGATGCCAAATTCTTTCGGCCGATCGTGCACGAGCGGTGCGTTGGTGGTCAAGATGTTGAGGCGGCACCGAGACCCCGCATGCGGGGTGAGCAGTTGCCCATTCAACCCGAGTTGGCCGAGGCCGGCGGCGACCGCATAGGGAATGAACATCGACTCACCTTCGAAGTCTTCGGGACGCGCTCGCCACCCGCGTTCCTGTAGCCACTGCGCTAAAAGAACCATCCGGTCCTCGAGTTCCCCATATGCCGCCAGCGCGGCCTCTTCGGATCGCACGGCCGGGATTCGTTGCGTGGCATCGTAGTTCTGCTCGAGAACGCACACCACGACGTGGTCGCCGAATGCCTTTCCGACGTGCTCAGCGAACGTGAACTTCTGGTCGAAGGCGGTCACACCCGTTGCGCTGATGCCGATCTCGGCTGCATAGGCCTTCAGCTCGTCGGTCATCTGCTGCGGATCGCAGGGTTTCGGGCGGACAGTGGGTGTGACAGCTTGTTGCCGCTCCAGCTGTGCGGTAGCTGCCGACAGCCGAGACCAGGTCGTCAGCATCGGGACCATCATCGTCGCTACCCGTTGAAGGGCCGTCATCTCGTCACGGCGTAGCACGAAGAAGTCATGCAACGGTGCTTGCTCGTACGCTTTCTGCTCGGCCACGGGATCACGGCGAATGCCCGGGACCGTTCGCAATTCCCTTGGCACAGCGGGCATCGGGTCGGTCCACGCACGAGCCGGCGAGCGCAGTCGCGGGATAAACCTGGTCGGCACATGCGGAATGTGCTCAGCGATCGGACTGGTCGTGGAATCAACCAGCAGCGACATGCCCAGCGGCCCGAGATATCGAGCTAGCGTCTCGCTGACATGGTGGCCAAGAAGATGCAGCCGTCTGCGCATCGGTCCCCGCCGGTATGGCAATACCCGCGGGTGAGCCTTGGGATGCGTCATTGACCGGGTCGCGGACAGTGTCATAGGTCTCTCCGATTCGACAGGGTTGGTGCCTGCCCCTCAACTATTTATGTGTATCAATGCACATGCAAGAGGAAATTGTGCATGGCAGCTGTGCGACAATGCACAACATGGACCTGGAAGATCTTCGCTACTTCCTCGCCTTA
>DASQSQ010000295.1:0-2483 GCA_035642315.1 Mycobacterium sp. | reverse complement strand
ATCTTCAAGATCGCCGCCCAGCCCTGCCCGTCGCTGCCGACCAGTCGGGCGGGGGTCTCGGCGAAGGTGAGGCGGGCCTGCTTGCGGGTCTGGTCCATCGTCGAAAGCGACGTGGCGGTGAAGCCGGCGGCGGCCGCCTCGACAGCGAAAACCGACACGCCGGCGCCGGTGCGGGCCGCGACCAGCACCAGGTCGGCTGCGTGACCGTCGAGGACGAAGAGCTTCTTGCCCGACAGCTTCCAGTCCGACCCCGAACGGGTCGCCGCCAGCGTGACGCCGTCCTCATCCCAGCGCCCCGACTCCTCGGCCAGAGCCACCGTGGCGATCCTAGAGCCATCGGCGATGCCCGGCAGGTAGTCCTTCTTGGCCGACTCGTCGCCCGAGGCCATGAGCAGGTTGGCGGCGAGCGCCACGCTCGAGAAGTACGGGGCACACAACAGCGCCCGGCCCATCTCCTCCAGCACGACGATCAGCTCCACGTAGCTGTAGCCCGATCCGCCGAACTCCTCGGGGATGATCAGCCCCTGAAGGCCGAGCTGCTCCGCCATCTGGGTCCAGACCGCGGTGTCGTAGCCGTCCTCGGTGTCCATCAGGCGGCGCACCTCCGACTCGGAGGACTTGGTGTCCAAGAACCGGCGGACGACCTTGCGGAGCTCTTCTTGCTCTTCACTGAACGCGAAAATCACTGTGGCCCTTCTCCGCAGCCCGCTCTCGCGCCCAGCTGCAATTTCCTTAAGGTCCGCTCCGGCGCAGAACACCGGCGGGACGCCGGCGAGTATCCGTGAGCCCTCAACGGGAATTTTCCCGCCTGGCATCGATATGGCGCCCCTCTGCAGTCACACCTCAACGCCGCTCCGGATGGAGCTCGCATCGGTACCATGAGCCCGACAGACGTCCGCTGTGACCGCACATCCATCACGGCCGTGCCGGTGCTACCGAGCACCAACCGTTCCCGAGTCGGCAACGAGTCCAATATCTGCAGGCTTGAGGTTGAAGCAGCGCATTGCGTTCTTCCAGAGCACGCCTTCCATCTGTTCCGGCGAGAGCGAGGCCATTCGATTGTCGATGGCGTCGTCGATCTCCGGCCCGAGCAGACATGTTGGATGCGGATAGTCCGTCTCGAACATCACATTTTCGTACGGATAATTTGAGTTGCTCCGCTCGAACCACGTGTTTACGAAGACCTGACGGCGAAACACTTCACTTGGTAGTTCGTCGGGGCTCATCTCGGGCCGTGACAACCATGGCTTGTACCGAAGGTAATGCTCGTCAAGCGTCTCAAGCGCGAAATTAACCCAGCCAACGCCAGTCTCCACGATCCCAAAGTTCAGAGTCGGGTGCTTGTGAAGGACACCCGATAAGAGTAGATCCACGGCAGCGATGGCGTTCTGAAAGAACTCTGTGCCAATGATGTACACCATGAGTGCTTCATGACCCATCACACTCAGTCGATCGTTACCCACGGTGTCCGTGATGCCCCCTCCTGCGACGTGGAAGCTGACGGACTGTTTGTTCGCCTCGGCCGCGGCCCAAAGATCGTCCCAATGCGGATCTCCCAGAAGCGGACAGTCATGATTCTGGGGCTTACCAGTCATCACGATGCCTTTCATCCCGAGACCGGCACATCGCTCAATCTCGCGAACTGCGGCCGGAACGTCCCAATACGGCACCACGCCGAGTGGAATGTAGCGACCCGGCTCCGTTTGAGGCCACGTCAGCACCCAATCGTTGTAGGCGCTTACAAGATCTAATTGAAAGTCTAGGCCAGCAGCCGGAATCGACTTAAAGATGTCGGGACCAGTGAGACCGAGCGACGGAAAGGTCACGGCGGCTTGGATGCCGTAACTGTCCATCACCTTGGCCCGCTCGCTCGGGTCGTACGCTGACGGATGTTGATCCTCGAAGCGCGGCGGACGCCAATAGTCATCACGGCGCCAGATCGACCCGTCTTCACTCACCGGGATCACGGCGCCAGTGGCTCTCTGCACCGGTATATCGTCAACAAACCACCAGTCCTCGCCAACCTTTTCGTTGTACCTAACTTGCGGCACAATGTCGCCGTACTTGCTCGAGAGGCGGCTCGTAAACATGTCGCGTGGCTCTACCAGATGAGTGTCGGCGTCGATGATGACTCTACGGTTGGGCTGGGAACCCATTCCATTGCCTCCTTCTAGGGCCTACGTAGTCGGCCCAACCTCATGTTGAACGCACCGTCGTGCCACATCCGCCTGAACGCGGAAGAACTGATACCAATGCGAAATATCGAACGTTCTTCGACTGAGTCTACCGCCGTTAGACCGTAGCCGTCAAGTCGTAGGGACCACTATGTGGGCGCTTCTTACTTGAGTGGTTGCGGGGAGTGCGATTCGGTGTCACGTCAGCAGTCCTGCCAAACGGGTGAGCGCTTCTCGATGAAGGCCTTCGCGCCCTCTGCAGCGTCCGCCGACTCCCGGACGACGTCGGCAAGGGGGCGTTGTAGCGCG
>DASQSQ010000294.1:0-2300 GCA_035642315.1 Mycobacterium sp. | reverse complement strand
GAGGACTGCGCCGAGGCGCCGACGATACAGGAGCGCGTCGGCCACACCGGCGGCGCTGCCCCCTACGTACTTGACCGCAGCAATGCCGAGCGCCTGTGGCAGATCTCCCACGAGCTAACCCAATGATCCGAGGATTCCGGCGTGAAACCGGATCCGAGTAACGAAATGCGTTGGCGTGTGCCCCGGTCGGGGGCGGGCCCCCGCCTTTGCCGGCAACGGTTATCGCTCTCCCCGGTTAGCGCGCCGGTAGGTTCCGGGGGAGTTGCCCATTGATTTCTTGAACGCCTTTCCGAATGCGAAGGGCGAGCCGTAACCGACACGCACTGCGACGGCGTCGATGGGTAAGTCGGTTTCCCGAAGCAGGCGGGCAGCGACCGTCATCCGCCAGCGGGTCAGATAGGTCATCGGCGGCTCGCCGGTGAGGTTGCGGAACTGGCGGGCAAACACAGTCCTGGACATGCCGCCCGCCGCCGCGAGTTGTCCAACCGTCCAAGGCCTTTCGGGGAATTGTTGTATGTTTTCGAGCGCGACCCGCACCGCGGGATCCTGCAGGGCGCGCGCCCAGCCCTGCGCACCGCGCTCGGCTTCGCGCTCGTACCAAGACCGCACCGTGTAGATGATCAACAGATCCAGAAGGGACGGGACAGCCGCGCCGAGGCTTGTACCGTCGCGCTGCACTTCCGCGTCGAGAAGGCCGACGACCGCGCGCAGGGGCTCGCCGACGGCGGCTCGCGCGGGTAGGTGGATAACCGAAGGCAGTTCGGCGATCAGCGGATGCGGCCGCGCCCGGTCGAGCGCGTACGTCCCGCACAGCAGCACGGTGTCTGGCCGCTTACCCGGTATCGGGGCCGGGACCGGCCACTCTTCCTTGGGCGCGGTCGAGCAGACGTTGCGCAGCGGGGTGTCCGGGCGGTCGGCGAGCGTATAACCGTCAGCCATCTTGGCGAAAACGACATCGCCGACACGAAGCTTCACCGGCGCCGAAACGATCGGCGGCACAATCCAGGCGGAGCCTTCCAGGACGACATGAAACCCGGCCCCCTGACCGTGGAATCTCAGACCCCACTGCCCGTACAAATCGGTTCGGCGCGCGATCGGCCTCCCCGTCCGCACGGCCGCCAGCACTTCTCCCACGACGTCCACGACAGTACGGTGTCCCCTCAACTGAAACTGTCCTGATCGTACCGAGCGGTGGCCCAGAATCGGGACGATCAGACATTAATTGAAGCGTCCTGGTTATTACGGGTGTCGGAGCCCGGCCCTAGGTTGGAAGGACACACCAGATGGGAGTAGCCACGTGACGTCTGGCGATTGTTGGCGCGGCGAGCACGGCGGCGACGCGCCCGTACCCCAGCTTGTCGCACGATGACGCTATCTGCGGTCGGCTCACCCTCCCCGGCGTGGGCGGGATCGTCGCAGCACGCCACCGATGTGGTGAAGGCACTCACCGAGCGAGCCGATCAGTTGGTCGATGATCTGCATCAGGTCATCATGGGTGCCCCAAAGCTTTCCGATGCCGCCTGGGTACCGCCGCCCGTCTCCCTGCAAAAGACATGCGCTGCCAACATCCGGTCCGTGGTGGCGGCAATGGCGGTCACCACGGCGTTCGATCCGGAACCGGCAATGCAGACGGGAGCCGACCGCGCTCGCCAACGAATGGCAGTGTCTTCGGTCATCGAGGGCGATCGCATCGCATTCCGTCGGCTGTGGCAGGTGATGACCGACGAGGCCGCCCGTCATCCAAACCTAGACCCGCAAACTCTGCACGGCATGACGGTGAATCTGCACGTGGCCGAGGATCTGTTCGCTAACGCGATGTTCACCGGTTATCGTGACCAGCATCGGCGCCAGATGCTCGAGGAGATGTCGCAGCCCTCGGTGATGATGGACTCGCTGCTTCACGGCCAAACCCGCGATGCCTGGACACTGTGGGAGGTCGCGAACTATCTTCGACTGCCGACCGAAGGCCCATTCGTGGTCATTGCCGCCGAGATTCTCAGTATGGGGTTTGAGGCGCTGCCCGAAATCGAGTCGAAGCTCCGTAGCCTGGACGTGTTCTCGGCCTGGCGGCTGCTGCCCGACCTGCAAGTGGGTATTGTGCACGTCGCCTCTGACGACCATCTCGACCGGATCATTGCGTTGTTGACCCGGATGACTATGGGCCGGGTGGGCGTCAGTGCCCGCTTCGACGACCTGCAAGACACCCCGCACGCGTTGCACTTCGCCAAGGTATCGCTGCGCGGCCGGGCCGGCGCCGGAAAAAAAGTCGCGGTGTTCGATGGCTCGATGTTGGCCACCGC
>DASQSQ010000293.1:0-7644 GCA_035642315.1 Mycobacterium sp. | reverse complement strand
TCTGTCTGGCGTGTGTTTTCAGTAGATCAGGACTTAAGTATGTCCGTTCAAGCTGAGCCATGCACACGGTGCCCGGGTGTACGGCGTGTCTGCGTGGCGGATGCCCTGGTCAGCGCGGTGCCCCGGCGCCGGCGACGCGGCCAATTAAATCGATGATCGATATTATGATTGCTGCAGTAGATATACGGATCTATAGCCGTGGCGCGCAGCAAGACAGAGTTAGTTCGCTGCAGAAACAGAATCGAATGGCATATGTGGAGCTGTTTATTGCACAATACTGATAATTATCATGAAGCAAGTAAGCACGGATATACGGAATTCCGTAGGTCAGTAGATGGCAGTTGAACTGCATAGATTGGCAGTTCCGTAACTACTGAAACCAGTACCGGCGTATCTCATGACATCATGAAACCAGTAAGCCCTGAAATCAACAGACTCGGCAGGCCAGGAGATAAAGGAGTCAATAGCTGGCGAAAGCAATCCGCAACATTCTCAGCATTATTAATGCGTGAATTTAGCGTTTGCTAAGGATTGGGATTTAGCGTTCTTGGTGTCAGTCCCCCAGGTGACAAAGGAGCAATCAAAATGTCGTACTCACTGTCTTCCGCCCGACGCGTTGCAGCAGGCGCAGTTGGCGCCAGCGCTGTGGCAGGCGCAATGTTGTTCGGTGCCGCCCCCGCGGCCAACGCCGCCCCCGCACCAATGCCGGCCGTGATGGGCCCCGCCCACGTCGCCACCGCGCCGGCGTTCATCGCGCCGCAACCCGCGTGGTTTGGCCACCACCACGGCTTCGGTCATCACCACGGCTTCTTCCGTGGTCGCCACCGCGGCTTCTTCTTCCACCACCACCGTGGATTCTTCCGCCACAGCACGACCTTTGGCGGCCACCGTGGCTGGTGGTGATCCACTAGACGGAGCTGGTGGTCAACCCAACCACCAGTAGAGGGGGAGCACCGGCTAGCCTCGCTTGTCGACAGGCGAGGCTAGCCGGCCCAAAACCAAATCCACGCCGATCTGCTCACGCCAGGTCGGCGTGGATTTTTGTGTGCAGACCTCTGCAGGACTAAGGGTCGCGCGGCAGCCCCAGCAGCCGCTCGGCGATGATGTTGAGCTGCACCTCCGAGGTGCCGCCGTAAATGGTGGTGGCGCGGCTGGCCAGCAGAACTTCATCCCACTTACCCGCCGGCGTCTCGGGGTCGCCGATAGCGGCGTCGGTGCCGAACGAGGAGACCCCGAACTCCGCATAGCCTTGCGCGGTGCGCATCGACAACAGTTTGGAGATCGCCGCCGACGGCATTGCGTCGCCGCCGGCCAGCGTCAACAGTGTCGAGCGCATGTTGAGCACCTTGGCGGCGTGGCCCTCGGCGATCAACTGGCCGGCACGGTTCTGGGCAATCTGGTCGAACTGGCCCTCGCGAATGAACTCGACGAATTGGTCGAGGTTGGCCAGGAACGGCGCCTCGCTGCTGCCGATCGACACCCGCTCGGCGGTCAGCGTGTTACGGCTGACTTCCCAGCCCCGATTGACCTCGCCGAGCACGAACTCGTCGGGAACGAAGACGTCGTCGATGAACACGGTGTTGAACATCGCGCCGCCGGTGAGCTCGCGCAGCGGCTTCACGTCGACGCCCTCGCTGCTCATATCGAGCAGGAAATAGGAGATGCCGTTATGTTTTGGAGCGCTCGGGTCGGTCCTGGCCAGCAGCGCACCCCACTGCGAGAACTGGGCCGCGGTGGTCCAGACCTTCTGTCCGCTGATGCGCCAGCCGCCGTCGACCTTGGTTGCCTTCGTGCTCAGCCCGGCCAGGTCGGATCCGGCACCCGGCTCGGAGAACAGCTGACACCAGATCATCTCGCCGCGGAACGTCGGCGGCAGGAAACGTTGCTTCTGCTCGTCGGTGCCGAACGCGACGATCGACGGCACAATCCAGGCCGCGATGCCCACCGGTGGGCGCCGTACCCGCCCGGTGGTGAACTCCTGGGCGATGATGATCTGCTCGACCGGGTCGGCCGCCCGCCCCCAGGGCTTGGGGAGATATGGCAGCACCCACCCGCCCTCGGCGATGGCGGTCGTGCGCTCGTCGCGAGGCATCGCCTTGAGCACGGCGACCTCGTCACGAATCTCCGCCCGCAATCTCTCGGTGTCGGGATCCAGGTCGATGTCAAGTTTGCGCATGCCGGTAGCGGTCGCGGTATCTACGACCCGCTGCGGGTATTCGGCTTTGCGGCCGAAGCTCGCCGCCAAAATCAACGCGCGACGGTAATAGACATTGGTGTCGTGTTCCCAGGTGTAGCCGATACCGCCGTGCACCTGGATGCAGTCCTGCGTGCAGCGCTGCGCGGCCGCGGGCGCCAACGTCGCCGCCACCGCGGCGGCGAACTCCACCGCCGAACCCTCGATCTCCCAGCTGCTTTCGCGCGCCTCGTCGATGGCACGTGCGGCATCCCACACCGCCGCGGTGGCGCGCTCGGTGTCGGCGATCATCTCGGCGCACTTGTGCTTGATCGCCTGGAACTGCCCGATCGGCCGGCCGAACTGCTCGCGGATCTTCGCGTACTGCGCGGCGGTATCGGTGGCCCATCGGGCGACGCCGACGGCCTCGGCCGACAGCAGCGTGGAGATCAGCGCATGCGCGGCGACCGTGCTGAGATCGCTCAGCACCGCATCGTCACCGACCTCGACGGCGTTGGCGCGTACGTGCGCGATGGGTCGTAGCGGGTCAACGCTTTTGACCGGTTCGATTTCCAGTTGGTCGGCGCGCAGCACGACCCACTCTTCGCCGCTGTCGATCGCCACCGGCAACACCAGCAGCGATGCCTCGCCGGCGGCGGGTACGGCGCGGACCTCGCCGCGGATCACCAAGCCGCTGTCGTCGGAGCCGTGTCTGGTGGCGGTCAACCCGGAGTCCAGCGCGTAAGCCGCGATCGCCGCCCCAGAGGCCAGGTCGGCGAGCACCTTGGCGTCCGGGTCGTGGGCCGCGATCAGCGCGCTGGCGATCGCCGACGGCACGAACGGGCCGGGTACTGCGCCGTAGCCGAACTCGGCGAGCACCACCGCAAGCTCGAGGATGCCGAAACCCTGCCCGCCGACCGATTCGGCCAAATGCACACCCTGCAGGCCTTGTTCGGCCGCGGCCCGCCAATACGGCGGTGGGTTGTTGATCGGTGTTTCCAGCGCGGAATGCAGGACGTCCGACGGCGCCACCCGCGCCACCAGGGACCGCACTGAATCGGCCAGGTCTTGATGCTCAGGAGTTATCGCGATCGGCATTGGTCGCCTTCCGTTGGGCCTTCTTGCCCCAATCTAATAACCGGTCGGTTGGTTGACGACATGGGCTAGCTGCTTCCCGTCCCGCAGCCGGCGACAGTTGGCGACGGCCTCGACCAGATAGCGCCGCATGGTGTCGACGGTGTACCAGGTGACGTGCGGTGTGAGCACGACGTTGTCCATGCTGAGCAGTGGGTTGTCCGGCGGCACCGGTTCGACGCTGAAGACATCCAGCCCGGCGGCGGCCAACCGGCCGCCGCGCAGCGCATCGACCAGGGCGCCTTCGTCGACGATCGCCCCGCGTGACGTGTTGATCAGCACCGCGCTGGGTTTCATGCGGGCGAGCGCGGCGCGGCCGAGCAGGCCGTGGGTGTCGTCCGTCAGCGGCAGGTGCAGCGAGACAATGTCGCTGGCGGCCAGTAGCTCCGACAGCGGCCGCCATCCCGGCAGCCCGTCGTCGCGGGTGCTGGTGTGCAGCACGGTGGCGCCCATCGCGGCGACGATGCCCGCGACGTGTT
Organism: Mycobacterium sp.; assembly: GCA_035642315.1. GTDB lineage: Bacteria > Actinomycetota > Actinomycetes > Mycobacteriales > Mycobacteriaceae > Mycobacterium. The sequence continues at coordinate 3,858 of DASQSQ010000293.1, read as the reverse complement.
TGGCGATATTGCCGTAGCCGACCAGGCCGACCGTGCAGGCGCCGATATCGCGCACGGTTTCGCCCAGCTGGGGGTCGGATGGCCAGCCGCGACCCTCGCGGGTGGCGCGGTCGAGCGCCGGCAGCCGGCGCAGGGTGGCCAGCATCAGCAGGACCGCACCTTCGGCCACCGACGGCGCGTTGGCGCCGGGCATGTTGGCGACGGCGATACCGCGCGTCGTCGCGGTGTCGACGTCGATGGTGTTGACTCCGGCGCCGAACTTGTGGACGAGCCGCAGCCGGCTCGCCTGCAGCAGGTCGGCGCCCGAAAGCGGGCGCAGCACATGCCAAATCACGTCGACGTCGGGCAACTCCCGGTAGAACACGGCTTGCGAGTCCGCAGAGTCGTCGTCGGCGCACCAGCGTATGCCGAGCCAATCAGCTTCCGGCGCGAGAAATTCGAGCACCTTGGGACCGGGAACGAAATGGGCGAGGACCCTTAACGCCACCGTTTGGCAATCCATTTGGCGATGGTGTCAGCCTGTTCGCTGCGCGCCCCCGGCGTGGTGAAGTAGTGATCGGTGTTGATGGCGTGCAGTGTTTTGTCGGTGCTGGCCAGCGCGTCGTAGATGCGTTGGGCATCGGAGGGGAACACGCCGGTGTCGGCCTCGGCGTTGATCACCAGGGCCGGGCTGGTGATCCGCGCAAGATGCGGCTCGGCCCTGGTCGGCGCGGTTCGCAAACTCCACATCGCCAACCAGTTCCGCAGCGTGCAGGCGGCGGCGATCCCGTGCGCGGAACGATTGGCCTTGGCCGGGTCACCCGCATAGCAGAAATTCGGCTGGCGATTGGTCGGCTCGATACTTGGATCGACCATTCGCGGATCGGCCCACGTCCGCATCACCGAGAACGGGCGATCGGAAAAGCCCGCTGCCCGAACGCGTTTCAACTCCTTTTCGGCCCAGTCGGTGATCGCGTGGTTGCGAGCCACCTGAGCTGACCGGTAACGGGTCAGGAACTCCGGCGAGTACGGCGGCCCGTTGCGTTCGTTGAACAGATCAAGGTCGGGGTCGGTGGCAACCGGGTCATTCTCGTCGACGACGGCGGCGTCCATCCATTTGGTCAACACGTCGGGGCGCCCGGGATGGGCCGCACTGGCCACATAACCATCGGCGGGCAGCAGGTCGGTCAGTCCGGCCGCCGGCCGCATTCCGGCAAGCGGAGTCACGTTGGGATCGACCGCCTGCGCCTGGTACGCGGCCATCAACGAGCCACCGCCGGAATTACCCAGCAGCACAATGGTTTCCACTGCCTGTGCTTCGCGCAGCCAGCGAACCCCGACACCGATGTCAACTAGCGCATGGTCGAGCAGAAAGGCGCTCTCAAAACCACGGAACCTGGTATTCCAGCCCAGGAACCCGATGCCGCGGGTAGCCATGTAATCGGCGAGATAGTGCTCGGAGAAGTCGATTTGGTAGTGGGTGGCGATCATCGCGACCTTCGGCTTGCGTCCGACGCCGCGGTGGTACAGCCCCTGGCACGGATGTCCGCCCGCACCGGCGCGCCGACCGGTCGGCGACGGCAGTCCGATGAATTCGCGGATTACCCCGGGGTTGCCGGTGGTGCGAGTCACCTCAGCGGACCTCCTTGTGGGCACGCCGGATCGACTGCTCGGACACGGTGGACACGAGTACGTCCCCTCTTCTTGAGAATTGAATCTGATGTTAGGTTCAGAGCCGGATCCCCGCCACGTAACCAGCGATGCGCAATGCCGACGGAGGAGGCCGGGAGATGATCAAACCGCACAACGCCAACTCCGAGTTCGAGCTCGGTGGGATCAACCACGTCGCGCTGGTGTGCTCGGACATGGCCCGCACGGTGGACTTCTACAGCAACATCCTGGGCATGCCGTTGATCAAGTCGCTCGACCTGCCGGGCGGCGCGGGACAGCACTTTTTCTTCGACGCCGGCAACGGTGATTGTGTCGCGTTCTTCTGGTTCGCCGACGCGCCCGACCGGGTGCCTGGGCTCTCGTCGCCGGCAGCCATCCCGGGCATCGGCGAGATCACCAGCGCGGTCAGCACCATGAACCACTTGGCGTTCCATGTGCCGGCCGAGAAGTTCGACGACTATCGCCAGCGTCTCAAGGCCAAGGGAGTGCGGGTCGGCCCGGTGCTCAACCACGACGAGAGTGAGAGGCAGGTCTCGGCCACCCTGCATCCCGGTGTGTATGTGCGGTCGTTCTATTTCCAGGACCCCGACGGAATCACACTCGAGTTCGCCTGCTGGGTCAAGGAATTCACGGCGGCTGATACGCAGGCCGTGCCGCGGACGGCGGCTGACCGCCGTATCCCGGCCGCCCACTAGTCGCGGTAGAGGCGCGGGTCGGCGAGTCCATCCAGCAGTGACGCGAGGTGGTCGACCAGCTGATCGGGATCTAGCCGCACTTCGCCGGTCAGCCATGCGCTGATCGTCTGCGCCACCCCGCCGACCACGAAGTGCGCGGCGGCTTTGATCCGGTCGTTCTCCGGGACCCGCAGCGCCTGCTCGACGTGGCGGCCGGACAGCATCGCAAACAGCGCGCTGGATTCGAGGCGCTTGCGCACCAGCACCGCGTTGGCCAGCTGAGCGCTGAACAATAACCGGCCCACCCGGGGGTCGCCGCCGATCGTCGCGACGATGTGGGCCGTGAGTGCGCGGGTCTGCTCCGGCGGTGGTGCGGCGGCCACCGCGGCCTGTGTCGTGGCGGCCAGGTCGGCAATCACCCAGTCGAAGACCGCCGCGACGAATTCGTCCTTGTCGGCGAAGCTTTCGTAGAAGTAGCGGGCGGCCACACCCGCCTGCCGACAGATGGCGCGAACGGTGAGTTCGGCGGCGTCGGGCCGGTCGGCCCCCAGCAGGTCGAGGCCGGCTCCGAGCAGCTTGGCCCGCCGGCTTGCCAGCCGGTCCGCCGCGTCGACACCGCGATACGGCCGAGCACTCGTCGTCGCGACTGAAGTCACGGATCCCATCTTGACATTGGTCCGCGGCTAGCGGCAATATCAGGAAACAGGCGTTCTCACAATTAGCGGGGTGGGTGTCCGATGACGATCAGCGAGCCAGTCAGCCATGTCGAGCGCATGATCAGCGATCCACCGATCGCCGCGCGGGCGTTCTGGCGGCGGCAGCGGGCCCCGCGGCTGGACGACACTCTGATGGGGATGGCGCTGCTGCTCGGCCCGGCCAACGTGATCATGCAGCTGGCACGGCCGGGCGTGGGCTACGGCGTCATGGAGAGTCGCGTCGATAGCGGCCGGATCGACTTGCATCCGATCAAGCGGGCCCGCACCACGTTCGCTTATCTCGCGGTGGCCATGGCTGGTACCGATGAACAGAAGGCGGCATTTTGCCGGGCGGTGAACCGTGCGCACGCCCAGGTGTACTCGACGCCGGACAGCCCGGTCGAGTACAACGCGTTCGACCCGGACCTGCAGCTGTGGGTGGCGGCGTGTCTGTACAAAGGGGGGGTCGACTTCTATCGGATGTTCGTCGGCGAGCTGGACGAGCAGGACGCCGACCGTCACTACCGCGACGGCATGGTGCTCGGCACCACGTTGCAGGTCCCGCCGGAGATGTGGCCGCCGGACCGCGCCGCTTTCGACCGCTACTGGCACGAGCAGCTGGACAAGGTTCACATCGACGACAGCGTTCGCGACTACCTCTATCCGATCGCGGTGGGCCGGGTGCGCGCCGTGACACTGCCGGAGCCGCTGCGTCGGCTACCGGAACGGCTCGCGCTGCTGATCACCACCGGCTTTCTGCCGCAACGCTTCCGCGACGAGATGCAGTTTTCCTGGGATGCCGCCAAACAGCGGCGCTTCGACCGGCTGATCGCCGTGCT
>DASQSQ010000292.1:0-12588 GCA_035642315.1 Mycobacterium sp. | reverse complement strand
CGGTGATCCGGTTGCCGTCGCTTCGGCCGGACTCGCCGAGGCTCGGGCCAAGCACTTCGATGTCGTGATCGTCGACACCGCGGGCCGGCTGGGCATCGACGAGGAGCTGATGTCGCAGGCTGCGGCCATCCGCAACGCCGTCGACCCCGACGAGGTGCTCTTCGTTCTGGACGCGATGATCGGTCAGGACGCGGTCGCCACCGCTGAGGCGTTCCGCGAGGGCGTGGGTTTCACCGGCGTCGTGCTGACCAAGCTGGACGGTGACGCCCGCGGTGGCGCCGCATTGTCGGTCCGCGAAGTCACCGGTGTGCCAATCCTTTTCGCGTCAGCCGGCGAGAGGCTGGAGGACTTCGACGTCTTCCACCCGGATCGGATGGCGAGCCGCATCCTGGGCATGGGCGATGTGCTGAGCCTCATCGAGCAGGCCGAGCAGGTCTTCGATGCGCAGCAGGCCGAAGCCGCCGCGGTGAAGATCGGGTCCGGCGAACTGACGCTGGAGGACTTCCTCGAGCAGATGCTGGCAATCCGCAAAATGGGTCCGATCGGCAACCTGCTCGGGATGCTGCCGGGCGCGGGCCAGATGAAAGACGCTCTGGCCGCCGTCGACGACAAACAACTCGACCGGCTGCAGGCCATCATCCGCGGGATGACGCCACAAGAGCGCGCCGATCCGAAGATCATCAACGCCTCGCGTCGGCTGCGGATCGCCAACGGCTCCGGCGTGACGGTGTCGGAGGTCAACAATTTGGTCGATCGGTTCTTCGAGGCCCGCAAGATGATGTCCTCGATGGTCGGCAGCATGGGTATACCCGGTCTGGGACGCAAGTCGGCCACCCGAAAGAGCGCGAAAGCCAAAGGGGGCAAAGGCAAGAAGGGTAAGAAGCGGGGCCCGACGCCGCCTCGAGTGCGCGGGCCGCTCGGCGCAGGGATGCCGGGCATGCCGGCAGGGTTCCCCGATCTGTCGAACATGCCGGAGGGTCTGGACGAGCTGCCGCCCGGCCTGGCCGACTTCGATCTCTCCAAGCTGAATTTCCCGGGTAAGAAGTAGCCGCACCCGTGCGTCTGCACGTCCGAGCGGTGGGGCTGCCCGACGAAGAACCCGTCGAGTTGTGGATCGTCGACGGCCGGATCAGCCGCGAACCGGTAGCCGACGCTGACACGGTTTTCGACGGTGGCTGGGTTCTGCCGGGGCTGGTCGATGCGCATTGCCATGTCGGGCTGGGGACACATGGCCGCGCCATCGAACTCGACGAAGCGATCGACCAGGCCGAGACCGAACGCGACGCCGGCGCGCTGCTGCTGCGGGACTGCGGTTCGCCGACCGACACCCGCAGCCTCGACGAACGCGCCGATCTGCCGCGCATCATCCGCGCCGGACGGCATCTGGCCAAATCCAAGCGGTATTCACCCGGCTTGGCGATCGAGTTCGAAGACGAGTCGCAGCTGCCGGATTTGGTCGCCGAGCAGGCGCGCCGCGGTGACGGCTGGGTGAAGCTGGTCGGCGACTGGATCGACCGCGGCCTGGGCGACTTGGCCCCGCTGTGGTCCGACGAGGTGCTCAAGACGGCGATCGAGGTTGCGCATAACCACGGGGCAAAGGTCACCGCGCATGTCTTCGGCGAGGATGCGCTGCCCGGACTGATCAACGCGGGGATCGACTGCATCGAACACGGCACCGGACTCACCGATGACACCATCGAGTTGATGGTCGAGCACCGCACCGCGCTTGTGCCGACGCTGATCAACATCGAAAACTTTCCCGGCATCGCCGACGCCGCGACCCGCTACCCGAAATACGCCGCGCACATGCGCGACCTATATGCCAAGTGCTACCCGCGCATGGCAGCAGCCCGAGACGCCGGCGTACCGGTGTACGCGGGCACCGACGCCGGCAGCATGGTCGCCCACGGCCGAATCGCCGATGAGGTCGAGGCGCTCAAAGGCATCGGGATGACCGCGAGCGACGCGTTGGGTGCCGCATGTTGGGATGCCCGTCGTTGGCTGGGCCGACCGGAGCTGGACCATGGTGCCTCGGCAGACCTGTTGTGCTACAACAACGATCCACGTCATGGCCCGGCGGTGCTGAATCGGCCCGACAAAGTGATCCTGCGCGGACAGACCTTCTGATCGCTGGTCCGTCGCGTCGGCGGATAGGATCTGTGAATGCCGTTGGCCCCTGGGATGAGCTTCGCCGGCTACACCATCGTCCGGATGCTGGGCACCCGCGGAATGGGCGAGGTCTACCTTGCTCAGCATCCACACCTGCCACGCCGCGACGCGCTGAAAATACTGCCGGCTGCGATGACCGACGACAGCAAGTTCCACGCGCGGTTCAGGCAGGAAGCCAAGATCGCCACAACGCTGCATCACCCACACATCGTGCAGGTGCATGACCGCGGCGAATGTGAAGGTCGGCTGTGGACCGCAATGGACTACGTCGACGCCACCGATGTCGCCGAGCTCATGGCGGAGCGGTTTCCGGCCGGCATGCCACCGGGCCAGGTACAGGCGATCATCACCGCCGTGGCCGAGGCACTGGATTATGCGCACCAGCGAGGAATGCTGCATCGCGATGTCCAACCGGCCAGGATATTGCTGACAAACCCGGGCGGAGGCGAACACCGAGTCTTGCTGACCGACTTCGGGATAGCGGGTCAACTCGATGACGCCGGCACCTCGGCGGCAACCGGTCTGCCGCTGGAAACACGGCCCTACGCCGCACCCGAACAGCTGATCGGCTCAGAGATCGACGGCCGCGCGGATCAGTACGGGCTAGCCGCCACCGCGTTTCATCTGCTTACAGGTGCGCCGCCGTACGCCGATCCTGACCCGGCCGCGGTCACCGCTCGCGCGAATGTCAGCGATCGACGCGTCGACTTGGCGCGATTCGACAGCGTCTTTTCCACCGCCTTCGCGGATGACCCGGCCGACCGGTTCGACAGCTGCCTCGAGTTCGCCCAAGCGCTCACCGAACGGGCTGCCTCGTCACCCGGCGAACGCACCCCTGAGGCTGTACTCACCCTCGACTATCCGGGCGAAGCAGCGAGCACCTCGAAAGTCCCCTCGGGCGAAGACGTTCGCACACAAGTGACGTCGAGACTACGTCGCCGGTTACCGCAATCGGCCACCGCGACTTTGGCGCGGCGCTCACCGCGGCAGCCCAACACGTCAGCGACGGCGCTGACGAGACGAAGCATCTGGGTCTTGCTCGGCATAGCATTCGGGGCGGGGTTAATACTGTCCACCGCTCTGCTCGCCGTCGGCATCTTCATTGGGCGGAAGAACGGGACGACCTCCACCGAGGCGAGCAGCCCCGGGATGGTTACCACCACAGTGGCCTCCGCCCCAACGACCAAGACCACCTCGGCTCCACCGCTTGTCGTTCTCGACGGCGGCTACCGCCTGGATCTCAATCGTGTACAGCAGACCTACAACGAGACGCCCGATCCGCAACCACCCAATGTGACCACCTGGTGGGCATTTCGCTCATCGTGCACACCCGTTAGATGTCTTGCCAGTGGAGTCTTGCTGGACGATGCGAATCACCAGACGCGAAATGCCGCAGCCGGTGGACTTTTCATCGTCCTGGATCTCCGCGCCGATGCCTGGCAATCACGACCGGAAACCCTCCAATTTCCCTGCCGGGCAAGAAATGGGACAGCCGCCTTGGAGACCACGACGCAGGTGATGTCGTTGCGGCCGCAGAGTCACAGCTCGCTGCAGGGCACGATGACGGTGACCGTCCAGACCAACGAATGCGGCCAAATCGGTGGGCGCATAGTAATTCCGGCGGTGGCGGTTCGAGTCAGCGATGTGCCACCCGGCGTCGATGTACCCAGCCCGCCGCCCATGACGACGCCGACTCGATGACGGCTAAGACCATGACACGGGTGATGACGCGGTTAATGCGTGGTCTGGCAGTGGATCCCAAAGCAACGCTGATGTTCTTCGGTGTGCTCAACCATGAGGTCCGCCCGTCGCAGCTGTTCACCGGGCCCAGGGCGGCCCGTGCCGCGGTGCGCGCGCTACTCGATAGGCCTGACCGGCTGATCGCAACGTTCAAGGAAATTGTCAGCCTGGGAAAGCAGAACGCGCGGCGGGCCCGGCGGCGGCGCGTGGTCCTGCAGAGTTGACTCGCGGCTTTGGCAAGACAGTCGCGTTGCCGCTCAATCCGGCAAGGCGACCGTCGTGGTTCACCGCTCGCTCAGATGCAGATCCCGAACGGACACAGCGGCGGTGGGCCGCCCCAGCCCGGCCCGCCCCAACCAGGTCCACGCCAGCCGGGTCCGCCCCAACCGGGTCCGTGCCAGCCGAGGCCGCCGCCGCCCCAACCGGGTCCATGCCAGCCGCCGGGTCCGCCGGGGCCGTGCCAGCCGCCGGGTCCGCCGGGCCCACCCCAGCCGGCCAACTGCGCCTGCTGGACCACATCCGGAGTTGCCTGGGGCGTTGTGGCGGCGTTGGCGACACCACTCAGTCCGATTGCCGAAAAGCCAAGCGCACCGGCGATGCCAACCATGCCGACCATTTTCTTCAGGGTCATGGCGATTCCTTTCTTACTCCTTTTCGCCCACGCCGCCCGAGGGGCTGATGGGTCGATTAGAGAATCTGACATGGCCCTTGTAAAAACCTTGCGCTGCAGCTCACAACTGTTTTCACCGGAACAAGGCGAACGGTTAAGCCGTGCGATCGCGGTGTCTGCTAGACACGTGAGTATGCCGATCCCCGAATTCGTCGTCGAGCTTCGTCGGCACATCGGACAAGCGCCACTGTGGTTGCCGGGTGCGACGGCCGTGGTCATCCGCGATCTGCAGGTGCTTCTGGTAAGGCGGTCGGATAACCTCGCGTGGACGCCGGTCACCGGCATTGTCGAGCCCGGCGAGAACCCCGCGGACTGTGCTGTCCGAGAAGTGTTTGAAGAGACCGGTATTCACGTGGTTGCTCGGCGATTGGCCTCGGTGCAGGTATCCCCTCCGATAGTTCATGCCAACGGCGACCACGCGCGATACCTGGATCTAGTGTTCCGGATGGACTGGGTGAGCGGAGAACCGTTCCCCGCGGACGACGAAAGTCTCGACGTTCGCTGGGTTGCCCTCGCGGAGATGCCGGACATGTCTGCTGACATGCGGCGGCGCATCGAACGGGCGAGCGACGACAATCTCAATGCTCCAACGATTTTCGATACGGATAATGAGCAATGGCATACGTCATAGACCAGTTGGCCGACTTCGTGGTCAGCGCCGACCAGTCCGACCTGAGCGGGCAGGTCCTGCCGACGTTGAAGCGGAACGTTCTCGACAGCATCGCCTGCGCGCTCGGCGCCCTGGACGGAGAACTCATCTCGGCGATCCGCGCCCACGCCGAGCAGTTCAGCAGCCGCCCGACGGCGACATTCGTCGGCGGTGGGCGAGCATCAGTCGATCAGGCGGCGTTCTTCAATGCGGTGCTGGTGCGCTATCCCGATCTGCTCGACACCTATCTGACTCCCGGCGGTTTGTGCCACCCCGCCGACAACTTCGGTGCCGTTTTGGCCGTCGCCGAACACGCCGGAGCGCGCGGAGCAGACTTCCTGCTGGCGCTGGGCGTCGCCTACGAGATCCAATGCCGTTTCAGCGCAACGGTTCCCGTTATGGGGCGGGGGCTTAACCATGCGCTGCAACTGGCCATGTCGGCGGCTGCAGGCGCGGCCAAGTTACTCGAGCTCGACGTCGAGCACACCGCCGACGCCATCGCCGCCTCTGCCGCGGACAACGTGTCGCTCGCCGCGGTGCACGCCGAGCCTGTTTCGACCTGGAAAGGGATCTCGCCGGCCGTCACCGGGATGCGTGCGGTGTACAACACTATGCTCGCGAGTCATGGAATCACCGGACCCAGAGCACTTTTCGAGGGTCCCAACGGCTTAGAGCGGTTGTTCGACCAGCCGATCGACATGCGCACATCCGACCGTTCGCTCAGCGCCGTCGAACAGACCTACCTCAAGCAGTATTGCTCACTGATTCACGGTCAAGTCATCATCGACGCGACGTTGGCGCTTCGCGACGAACACGGCATTACCGCTGCCGATGTCGCGTCGGTGACGCTCGAGGTCTTTCAGGGCGCGTTCGACATCGCCGGCGGCGGGAGTTACGGCAACAAGGACCACCCGTCGACCAAGGAGCAGGCGGACTACAACCTCAAATACCTCGTGGGCGTCGCACTGCTGGACGGCCAGGTGGGCCCCGAGCAGCTCGAAACCGAACGCGTGCGCCGCGACGACGTCCAGGACGTGCTGTCGCGGGTCCATGTCCACGCCGCAGCCGACCTGACCGCGGCTTACCCCGAACGTACGGCGGCCCGCGTGCACATCGCTCTGCACGACGGCAGGGAGCTGCACCGCGAACAGTCCGACTTCGAGGGATCGCCGACGCGACCGATGTCCTGGGACCGTGTCGCGCAGAAATTCCATTGGCTTGGTGAACCGTTCGCCGATGCCACGCTGCGCGCCGAGATCATCGACGCCGTGTGGCGCCTCGATGAGATTTCGGTCGCCGAGCTGGCCGGATTGCTCGGCGCGGTGCATCCCGAGCCGCGGCGTCCGCGATCACGGGGCCGGTTGTGACAGCACAACCGATCGACTGCGAGGCATCGACAACCACGAAATCTTAGGAGTGCGGATGCGCCTGCCGTTGTTGTCACCAACCAACCTGAGCCCGGACCAAGCGGACCTCTACGACGACATGGTGGCCGTGATCGAGAAGAACTTCGGGGACCTCGTCGCCCGCCGGAAAGACGGTGCATTGATCGGGCCGTTCAACGCCTGGCTGCACTTTCCGCAATTCGGCAAGCCCGCGTGGGCCTTCAACAGAGCAATGTGGGAGCACAGCGTGCTGCCCGCTGCGATCCATCAGCTCGTCATCCTGGTGACCGCGGCCAAGTTCGGTGCCCGATACGAGATATACGGCCATGAGTATTTCGCTCAACGGGCCGGGCTCGCCGAGCAGAAGATTGCCACCATCGTCGCCGGTGAGCGTCCGGCCGATCTCACCCACGACGAGGGCGTCGCCTACGACATGGCGGTCGCACTGAATCGAGGCGGACCGCTCCCGGAGACGACCTACCGCGCGGTGCTCACCACCTTTGGAGACGTGGCCCTCGCCGAGATCGTGTTCCTAGTCGGATGCTTCTCGATGGTCGGTGTCACCCTCAACGCGTTCGACGCGTCGGTACCTGGGCGTGAAGAAGGCCTCGATGAGAAGTAAAGATTGCGAGTGCTCACTATCTATGTTACGTTCGCGTCAGCCCCAACGATGCGGAGGAAGACAGTGACCTACGACGTGATCATTCGCGACGGTTTGTGGTTCGACGGCACCGGCAGTGCGCCGCAGACCCGCACTCTGGGAATCCGCGACGGCGTCGTTGCTTGCGTTGTCTCTGAGGCCGCCGCCGGTCCGCTTGACGAGGCCGGCTGCCCCGAGGTGATCGACGCGAAGGGCAAATGGGTCGTCCCCGGCTTCGTCGATGTACACACTCATTACGACGCCGAGGTGTTGCTGGATCCGGGACTGCAGGAGTCGGTGCGTCACGGCGTCACCACAGTGCTGCTGGGCATGTGCTCGCTGTCGACGGTCTACGCCAACTCCGACGACGCCGCCGACCTGTTCAGCCGCGTCGAGGCGGTGCCGCGCCAGTTCGTCGTGGGCGCGCTGGAGTCCAACAAGACCTGGTCGACGGCTGCCGAATACGTCGAGGCCATTGACAACCTGCCGCTTGGCCCGAATGTGGGCTCGCTGCTGGGTCATTCGGATCTGCGGACCACCGTGCTTGGCCTTGATCGCGCCACCGACAAGAATGTGCGACCGACCGACGCCGAACTCGACAAGATGGCGAGGCTGCTCGATGAGGCGCTCGACGCCGGAATGCTCGGCATGTCCGGAATGGACGCCGCGATCGACAAGCTCGACGGCGATCGCTTCCGTTCCCGCGCGCTGCCGTCGACCTTCGCGACATGGCGTGAGCGGCGCAAGCTGATCAAGGTGCTGCGCAAGCGTGGCCGGATCTTGCAGAGCGCGCCCAACGTGGCCAAAGCCGAGTCTGGGTTGCTGTTCTTCTTGTCCAGCAGCCCACTGTTCGGGCGCCGCAAAGCCGTTCGCATGAGCCTCTTGGTCTCTGCCGACGCGAAGTCAATGCCGTTGGCCGTGCACGTCTTCGGGCTCGGCACGCGGTTGCTCAACTTCCTGCTGGGCTCGCAGGTGCGCTTCCAGCATCTGCCGGTCCCGTTCGAGTTGTACTCCGACGGAATCGACTTGCCGGTCTTCGAAGAGTTCGGCGCGGGCACCGCAGCTCTGCACCTGCGCGACCAGTTGAAGCGCAACACGCTACTGGCCGACAAGGAATACCGTCGCAGGTTCCGCCGTCAGTTCGACCGCATCAAACTCGGTCCGTCGTTGTGGCACCGCGACTTCCATGATGCAGTGATCGTTGACTGCCCGGATAAGTCGTTGGTGGGCAAGAGCTTTGGCGCGATCGCCGACGAGCGGGGGCTGCACCCGCTGGACGCGTTCCTCGATGTCCTGGTGGAAAACGGCGAGCGCAACGTCCGCTGGACGACCATCGTCGCCAACCATCGCCCCAACCAACTGAACAAATTGGCCGCCGAGCCGACCATCCACATGGGCTTCTCCGATGCCGGAGCACACCTGCGCAACATGGCGTTCTACAACTTCTCGCTGCGGTTGCTCAAACGGACGCTGGACGCCCAACGGGACGGCAAGCCGTTCCTCACCCTCGAGCGCGCGGTGCATCGCCTGACCGGCGAAGTGGCCGAATGGTTCGGGCTGGACGCTGGCACGCTGCGCGAGGGCGACCGCGCCGACTTTGTGGTGATTGATCCCGCCGGCCTGGACGACTCGGTGGACGCTTACCACGAGGAGAAGGTTCCGTTCTACGGCGGCCTGAGCCGCATGGTCAACCGCAACGACGCGGCCGTGGTGGCCACCGGCGTCAACGGCGCGATCGTGTTCCGCGAAGGGCAATTCCGCGACGGCTATGGAAAGACAGTGAAGTCCGGCCGCTATCTGCGGGCCGCCGCGGGCCAACGACAGCCCGCCGGCTCGGGTGCGCAGGTCTGAGATGGCGACCCAGCAGCAGCGTCGCGAAGAGACGGTGGCGCGACTGCTCGAGGCCAGCATCGCGACGATTATCGAAGTCGGGTATGCCCGGGCGTCTGCGGCGGTGATCACCAAGCGGGCCGGGGTATCGGTCGGGGCTTTGTTCCGCCACTTCGACACCATGGGCGACTTCATGGCGGCCACGGCCTATGAGGTGCTGCGGCGTCAACTCGATTCGTTCGCCAAGCAGGTCGCCGCGATACCTTCTGACCGGCCGGCGCTGGAGGCGGCGCTGACAATCCTGCGGGACATCACCCGCAGCCCCACCAACGCCGTGCTCTACGAATTGATGATCGCCGCGCGCACCGACGAAAAGCTCAACGCCACTTTGCAAAACGTCCTCGAGCAGTACGGCACGAAGATCTGCGATGCGGCACGTGCGTTACCCGGCGCCGAAAGCATCCCGCAGGAAACCTTCCCGGTCCTGGTGGCGTTGTTGACCAATACCTTTGACGGCGCCGCGTTGGTGGGGGCGGTGGTACCGCAACCGGACATCGAGCAGCGACGGATTCAGCTGTTGTTGTCGCTGCTCAGCGGAGTTGGCCTACCGGCCTGAACGTCTCAACGGTCACTGATTTTGCTGAGGGCGTCGTCCAATGTCCGGCACAGGCACATCATCTCGTTGATTCCCAGCAACGTCAGCGGGCGATGCGTGGCCGGCCCGTCGGCAACCACGCAGAACGGGATCGAGTCACCGACGGTGTCGCGGGTTTTCATCAGCACACTGATACCTGCCGAGCCGAGAAACTCGACTTTGGAAAGGTCGACCACCAAGCCGTTGGGCTTCTTGGCGAGCGCGGAGTCAAGGGACTCGGCCAACCCGGGGGCAGTGAGCATGTCCACGCTACCGCTCACCGACACCACGACCAGACCATCGACCAACGTCTCGTGGGCGTTGAAGTCGTCCTTGTCAGACTGAGGGGGCGAGCCAGAAGCAGCGGGTTGGTTCTCGGCCATCATCGATCTTTACTCCTTGCGGGCACTGCGTGTGCTGCTTGCGACGCAGACCTAGTTGGCAATGGCTGGCGACTCAACCGATGGACAACGTCGGCACATGCCGACACGATGCCGTGAAAGCTCATATTGGGCAACTGCAAAATAGGGCAACTGCGAAATCGAATGCAAACGGCATAGGCAGACTAGCAAAACCCGGCATGTGTCGTCAGAGTCCTACAGTACGCCGACCGCTGACTGCGGGCTGAGAGCAAAACCCCAGTCCAGCAGGCTGCCGGCCTGATCCCAGTAGGTTGGTCCGCCCTCGTGAACCAGTCCGTACATCATCGCGACCACCAGGCGGCGGCCGCCACGGGCAGCGGCGCCGACGAACGTCTTGCGGGCCGCGTTCGTGAAGCCGGTCTTACCGCCGATCGCGCCCGGGTAGCGCTGCAGCAGCTCGTCTTGATTAGCGATCGGGTGATCGCCGTTATCACCTGGGAACATCGCCGAGGGCTCGGCGGTGATCTGGGCGAACACCGGATTGGCCATCGCCGCGCGGAAGATGACGGCCAGGTCGCGCGCCGTCGACCAACCTGAGCCGCCCGGCCCATCCAGACCGGACGGGGTCGACGCGTGGGTGTTCACCGCGCCCAGCGATGCGGCTTTCGCGTCCATCTTGGCGATGGTGGCTTCCGGGCCGCCCAACATGTGCGCCAGCGTGTTAGCGGCGTCGTTACCCGACACCAACAGCAGGCCGTCGAGTAGTTGACGCGCCGTGTAGGTGCGGCCGGCTTTGACGCCCGCACAGGCACATTCAACGTGGCTGTCGGCCTCGTCGGCTACCACGGTGGAGTCCAGGTTGAGCTCGTCCAGGGCGACCAATGCCAACAGCACTTTGATGGTGCTGGCGGGCGGGTGCTGCACATTCTCGTCGCGCTCGGCCAGCACCTGACCGGAATCGAGATCAGCAACCAGCCAGGTCTGCGCCGGGCCGTCGGGGATGGGTACCGAGCCGACCGGCTGGACACCGGCGTCGGCCCACGCGGGTAGGGGGCAGGCAAGGAGCGTGAGAGTAGCCGCGACTACGGCGAAGAGCGTCCGCATGGCCGGTGAGCTTACCGGCCCGCGCCGCGTGTCACCGCAGTGGCGGTGTTCAATTCACTCATGTTGAGCCTGGCCGAAATCTCCGACCGCTTAGAGATCCAGCAGCTGGTGGTCGACTACTCCACCGCGATTGACCAGCGCCGCTTCGACGACCTCGACGCGGTGTTCACCCCGGACGCCTACATCGATTACACGGCTTTGGGCGGCATCGAGGGCCGCTATCCGGAGGTGAAGGCCTGGCTGGCCGAGGTGTTGCCGAATTTCCCGATGTACTACCACATGCTGGGCAACTGCTCGGTGCGCGTCGACGGTGACACCGCGTCGTCGCGAACAATCTGCTTCAACCCGATGGTGCTGCCCGGCGACAAGGAACAGGTGATGTTTTGCGGGCTGTGGTACGACGACGAGTTCCTCCGCACCGCCGAGGGCTGGCGGATGACGCGCCGGGTGGAAACCAAGTGCATACAGAAAATTCTCTGAAGCCCCAAGACCGACCAGGCGAATTTCCGCTGCCTGACCTTGCTCTGGCACAATAGGCGGCTGTCCGCCGTGCGACTACGGCTGCCCGGCGGTCACACACGCGAGGCAAAACCGGATCCCGGCATCCGCCCGGATCGCTGAATTGCAGCGTGACACTCATAGGAGAATTCGCTTAACCATGGCTGTAAAGATCAAGCTGAGCCGGCTTGGCAAGATTCGCAATCCGCAGTACCGCATCGCGATCGCCGACTCACGGACGCGCCGTGACGGTCGCGCAATCGAGATCATCGGCAGGTATCACCCGAAGCAAGAGCCGAGCCTGATCGAGATCGACTCCGAGCGTGCCCAGTACTGGCTGTCGGTGGGTGCTCAGCCGACCGAGCCCGTCCTCAAGCTGCTCAAGATCACCGGTGACTGGCAGAAGTTCAAGGGGCTGCCCGGCGCCGAGGGCAAGTTGAAGGTCGCCGAGCCCAAGCCGACCAAACTGGAGCTGTTCAACGCCGCGTTGGCTGCCGCCGACGGTGCTCCTAACACCGAGGCCGCGACGCCGAAGAAGAAGAAGGCTCCGGCCAAGAAGGCCGCCGCGGCTGATAAGGCTGAGAAGACCACTGAAGTTGAGGCAGCCGCTGAACCCGCTGAAGCCGAGGCGGCCGCCGAGCCGCCCGCTGAAGCCGAGGCAGCCGAGCCGGCTGACGGCGGCGAGCAGGCCGCACCGGCTGAGCCGGCCGGCGAGAGCTGACCACGGCCATGAGCACCGTCGTCGTCGACGCCGTCGAACATCTGGTGCGCGGCATTGTCGACAATCCCGACGATGTCCGCGTCGACCTGGTGACCAGCCGGCGTGGCAGGACCGTCGAGGTGCACGTCCATCCCGACGATCTCGGCAAAGTGATCGGTCGAGGCGGGCGCACCGCAACCGCGTTGC
>DASQSQ010000291.1:0-5659 GCA_035642315.1 Mycobacterium sp. | reverse complement strand
GTCAGCCAGGTCGCAATCCACCCGATGTGAGTCCACCAGGTCTGTTCCACGCAGCTAAGCACGTTAACGGAATCCCTTTTCAGATATGCGCGCGGCAGGCGAATGCGGTTGACTTTCGTGCCGGCGAACACGCTTGTGCCTGTGCTGATCAGGCGCCGGTAAAACAGTTCAGTGATGCTAGGGGAGAAGGGGCTTGGGTCCGACAGGATCGCGCAGGCCAGCGCCAACGCATCAAGTGATGCAGATGACGTCCAGGCTTGGTGAGCAGCGTCACCACCGTGCCAGCTGGCTTCACTGATCGCATGTCTGCGGCGCCCACTGTCAAGACGGCGTGGCCGCCGTTACCTATGGAGAACACGATGCCGGCCCAACGCGGAACAACCCCAGGACGTTTGACACCGAAAGACTGGAACCGTGTTGTGTGTCCGGGCATTCACGGAGTCAACAACTTGGTTAACAAGACCGTGGCACCCGTTCGGACCGTCAGTGGCGTTCACCGCGGCCCGGGATTAACCGGTCTGGCGCTTTGCGGTCAAGCGCTGGGCAGTTAGCTGCGAACCTGTGGCGCGGTGTTTCGGTGCCCTGTCCGCGGGGCGGCGGCATCTGGCGGCGCCGGGCGCGCTGTGGGAGCCGACTGGCTGGGCACGGCGGGTGGCCGTGCCGACGGTGCCAGGTTCAATGCGGTGGGCAGGGCGGCCCTGCTGCAGATCCCCAGCTTTTCGTAGACGCGCTGCAGACGATTCTCGACACTGCGCACTGACAGGACGAGTTCGTCAGCGATGGCCTTGTTGGAGTGGCCGGCGGCGGCCAAGATCGCGGTTTCATGTTCGGCGGGAGTCAGGCCTGCCCGTGCTTTGATCGACCGCAGCGACGGGGTGCCCGCGCCTTGGCAGGCATCGGCGAGACCGATGGCCTGCCGGGTCGCGGCGGCGGCGTTGCGGGTTTGGCCCAGGCGGGTCCACGCTACCGCGGCGTCGGCGGCGGCGTCCGCCGCGAGCAGGTCTGCGCCGAGATCGGCGAAGACGTCGGCTACATCCTGCAGTCCCTGGGGGTCGGCGCGGGCCAGATAGCGGGCGTGGGCGGCGATCGGGTTAATGATGCCGGGGTCGATACGCTGTTCGAGGCGGTCCAAGCGTGCCGTGACTTCGCCAGGGGCACCAAAGCGGGCCTGGGTGTGCAAGGCGACGGCGGCTATTACCAGATCCCCGGATGTCAGGGCGAGCTGGGCGGCCTCGGCGGTGAGCTGGCGAGCCCGTGGCAGGTGCGCCTGAGCTGCGGCGGTCCAGGCGCGTGCCACCAGCGCATCAGGCGCGTCATAAGTCGTGGTGTGCAACCCGAATTCCTTGACTTTGGCCAACGCGATTTCGGCGCGGTCGACCTCGTCGATGTGGGCGCGTGACATCGCCAAGATGTGCAGTGCTTCGTGAAGCTGGGTCGGACGGCGGATGCGCCGCAGAACGGAGACGGCTTCGCGCGCGTGTCCGGCGGCGTCGCGGACCCGTCCCCGGGCGAGGCACGCCTTGGCAAGCTGCAGGGCAAAGCATCCCTGCGCCTCGGGCGAGTGCTCGGCGAGCGCCGACCGATATTCGGCACGCGCGAGCGCCTCCGCGTCGTGTAGCCGGCCCAGGTTCAGCAACGCTTCACAGCGAACGAATAGGTGAAACCACGGATACCATTCAATCGGCTCGCTCAGTGCGACGTGTGCCGCATAGCCGCGTTCGCTGAGCTGCAGCGCTTCACCGCACCGGCCCATCCGCGCCAGACTTCGCGCGCCGGTCAGGCAAGCCCAGACAAGGGCGTTGTCGCTCGTGCTGCCGGCCAACAGCGGGGTGACCGCTTTCAACGTGGCCAACGGGCCGTCGGTGGTCACTAAAACCGCAGATCGGCGTGCGGTGATCTCGTCGCGCCAGTGCAGGTCATGGATCGTCGTTTCGGCGTCGGTGGCCACCTTGAGGCTGTCGCTGCCGCGGCTGGCGTAAAGGAAATTGTCCATCCGGGCGATGGTCACCTTGGCGCGCTGCGGGTCGTCGCCGGCCGCCGCGGCGAGTCCGGCCAATGCGCTCTCGGCGCTGTCGCTGTGCCCCTGGATGCCCGCGAGCTTGGCTGCCAGCAGGTCCGCGTCGAACCCACCGCCTCGTTGCTGGGCGGCCTGCACCAGACGTTGGGCCAGTTCGAAGTCGTAGCGCCAGCGGGCTGCGGTGGCAGCAGCCAGCATGAGTTCGGGGCTGCCGGCGCCGCCAATCAGACGCCAGCTGCCGACCCGAAGGACGTCGTCGTCGCTGCAGGAGCCGCTGGCTTCCACCGATTCGGCGAGTGCACGCGATATCGACGCGACACGCAAACCCGGGAGGCCCGCGCGCAACACATCACCGTAGACGGGGTGGCCTAATCGAACCTGTAAACGGCCGTTGTCAACTCGGGACCTCAACAGCCCGGCGCGTTCCAAGCGCTCGGCGACACCTACATCGCCCAAGGTGTCCAATTCCCGTTGCTCCAGAGGCTCGCCGAGTGACACCAACTCCATCAGCTCGCGCTCCTCGGGAGCGAGCTCGCTGAGCCTGCTCTCGACCAGTTCTACGAGCCGGGTCGATGGACGCAACGTGCGCACCAGCCGCCACATCCCGAGCTCATAACGCAGCGCCTTGTTCTCGATGGCGCCAAGCACGAGTTCCCGCAAGAACATGACATTGCCGTGGCTGTGGGTGGCCATCGTCAGGGTGGTCTCCGGGTCGACCACGCCATCCAGGGCCACACACACCAGCTGCTCAGCCGCCGCGATCGACAGACCGCCCAGCTCGTAGCGTTCCACCAGTCCGTCTTTCCACAGCGACACCACCGCGTCAGGCGCGATCTCACCTGCCCGCACCGTCGCCAGCACGAACGCCGAACCGGTTGAGGCCAGCTGGTAGATCAGCGTGGCCGAGGCCTTGTCCAACAGATGTGCATCGTCGATCAACAACACCAGGCGGCGATTACCGGCCCGCTCGGTCAGCGCCGCGGCGAACCGCTGCAGCAATCCGTACTGGTTCTGTCGCATCTTTTCTTCTGCATGATCAACCGCGGGCAACAAGTGCGCCAATGCCCCAAACGGCAGGTCCGCCGATGCCTGGTGACCGACCGCCCGCGCCACATAACGGTCCGAGGCGCGGTCGGCGAGCGTCAGACATTCGGCAGCAAGGCGGGACTTACCGACTCCGGGCGGACCTGCCAACACCACGCCCCGCGACAGCGGATCTTCGATTAGGCGAGAAATTGCGGCCAATTCGTCATTGCGGCCGATGAACGGCCACTCGGTTATCGCAACCATGAACTCAACTCCGGTCCGCGCCTCGTCTCGCCCTTCATGGATCGGCCAGGCACGGTTCAGAATAATTGCACTGTACTTTCGCCGCCGCGTCGGCCATACCCGCAAATCGGGCGCCGCTTTTCGGGTGACCGCATGGGCAAGTTCGGCCATGCCGATCGTCTGGTCCCGGGGCACCATTGTGATACCGATGGGGGATCGCTTGGTTTGCGGGCCACCACGGCCCTCGACTCGCCAGCGGTCACGGTGATGTCAGGCATTTCACCGCACACCTCGCATTGCAATCCCATGTCAGCATCGGTATCATCTTCTACGTTGACGTTGACGACGCCTGAAGTGGGCGCATCAATCTAACCTCGGACCTGGGCTTCGCCCCGGCCGCGGTGGAGACAAACTCGACTTGGTAGGAACCGGAGTTATCCTGCAGCTCAGCCGTTTTCGCGAGTACGGGCTGCTGTTCGGCGAGTACGTCGTAGGCGAGGCGGCAGTGTCAGGGATCGAGTGCTTCTTTCTTGCACTCGTTGCATTCGCTGAAAGTCACTGTGGTGACGTTGATTTGGCGTCGGCGCAGCTGTACCTCCAGGCGCGGAAGAATTCGTGGATCATCGAGCGCGATGTCTTGTGGATGGCCGCCACCGTCGCGCACGACTTCGACGTCGGCATCGCAGTCCCATAGTGCTAGTGCCTGGCCGCTGTTGTAACCCGATCGGTAATGAATGCCGCTGATTTCGGGTCCAGCGGGTTGGTCTTCGTAGATGGCGCGGGCCCACTGCTGTGTTAATGCGCGGGCTTCGTTGCCGTCACCGAGGGCCGGCAGCGCGCCGATCGCCATGGCCGCGCCTTTTGCTGCAAGGTTGAACATCGCCCGGGTGCTGGTTGGGGCGATGATGGCAACCCTGTAGCTGGGACAGATCGCGGCGATGCCCGCGTCACCGAATACTTCGCATGCCGAAGTTGCCAAGTCCTCACCGACGTAAAGGACTCGTCGGCCCGTCGTGTCTTCGACCGGGGGGTCTGCCGGCTGGTGATGGTCAAACCGCGCCTTTGGCCCGTATCGCCGGAAGGTAACGCCGTCGGGTGTGTACTCGCCTTGGTGATAAACGCGACACCACCACCAGCGCGCGGAGGGCTGCGGCGGGTTCCACCGCCAGACCCGTTTCGCTTTAGGTAGCGGGCGTGAGGGCGGGCCGAGCTTTCTTACCATCCGGCCGCGGTCAGGTTGCGCGCGACCTTGATGACCGATGCGCTGCCGTTCGCGATCGTTTCCTCGCGCGGGGTGCGCCCGTCGAATTCTGGGTTAGGTCGCATCATCCATCGCGATAGGCTCACGGGTCCGCCCGGAAAGGCCGCCTGGAGAACGTTCAGGCCGGGTAGAGCGCCGGTGGTGTTGTCCGGGTCGAATTGCCAACGAGGCAGGCGCCATTCACGGCCCACCTTGATACCGACAAGCTTTCGTGATTCGAGTTTGTCAGTGACGCTTTGCGGGCTGATTCCTAGCAATTCAGCGGCTGCTTCCCTGCCTATGCTGTTGGCGGCGAGGTCGCGTCGTTGCGCGAACTGCTCGGTGAGGTCGGCAACGACTGCCTCGGCTGCGGTCACCGGGTCTGGCGCCGGCCCCCAGAAGCGCTCATCGAGGCCGTCGTCGGCCGATACCGTCACCGCCTCCTCTAGCCGCGCAAGCTCGGACTCGTCAGCTTCGTCGACCAAAGCCTCCAACTCGGCACGCAACCGAGACTTGTCATCGGAGCCGGGATCAGCCGGTTGCGGTGCTTCTTGGACTTTCTCGACCGCAATGATGGCCAGTCCGGCGTTCTGCAGCGCCTGCTCGAGTTGATCGCGTCCGGGGATGTCCCACGGCAGATTCTTCGGGAGTCGCCGAGTACCCCGGCCACCCACGGTCATGCGCTCAACTACCAAGATTCCAGCCATGTATGCAGGATACGCAGGATATGCGCCCTACGCTACAGAGCCGCATTAGCATGGCGGCCAGCCTGGCGGACCCGTTGAGCGCGTCGAGCCACGAATCAGCACGCTGAACCACTACGCGGGTCCGTTTCCGACAGATCTGTCCGGCATCGCTTCCCGACTCGACGCCGCAGCCCGAGTGACTATCGCGAGCCACGGTGCGTCATCTGATACCAAAAAATCACCGACCACGGCACCGACCAGAACCAGCCAGGACCAGTCGGCGGATGCCTAAAAACCACCGCTAACCTGCATCAACAGTGAGTGCCCCCGGCAGGATTCGAACCTGCGACACCGGCTTTAGGAGAGCCGTGCTCTATCCCCTGAGCTACGAGGGCGAAGGACGTCTTTGGATCGGAATTTGGCTGCTGCGAGTTTAGCGGGCACATC
>DASQSQ010000290.1:0-2084 GCA_035642315.1 Mycobacterium sp. | reverse complement strand
GCCGAGATCACCGACCACTACCCCAGCTTCGCGCACGTCGTGCACGGCGTACACCGCTGCATGCTGGCAGGCCGGATAACCGCAGGATCGGCCTCCGATGACGCCACCGTGGTGGCTGTCGCCGCTCAGTTCTGGGCGTCGATCCATGGCTTCGTGATGCTCGAACTCGCGGGCTATTACGGCGCGCAGGGCAGCGCCATCGGACCGGTACTCGGTGCGCTGACGACGAACCTTCTTATTTCACTTGGCGATTCGCCTGAGCGAGTGCGAAAGTCGCAGCGCCTGGCGGTGCAGCGCTGAGTACACGAAACTCCCGGAGCCTCGGTGGCTCCGGGGGTTTTCGCTGAGTCGACTACTTGACGGTGACGGTGGCGCCGGCGGCCTCGAGCTTGCCCTTGGCCTCCTCGGCGGCCTCCTTGGCGACCTTCTCGAGCAGCGGCTTGGGCGCGCCGTCGACCAGGTCCTTGGCCTCTTTCAGGCCCAGGCCCGAGACGATCTCACGGACAACCTTGATGACGCCGATCTTCTTGTCGCCGGCGGCCTCGAGGATGACGTCGAACTCGGACTGCTCCTCGGCTGCCTCGGCGGCCGGAGCGCCGCCGCCAGGAGCAGCGGCGGCCACGGCGACCGGGGCGGCCGCGGTGACCTCGAAGGTCTCCTCGAACTTCTTCACGAACTCCGAGAGCTCCAGCAGGGTGAGTTCCTTGAACGCGTCGAGCAGTTCGTCGGTGGACAGCTTGGACATGGTGTGGGTCCTTTCTTACGTGGGTTTGGGGTTATTCGGTGGTTTCGGCGGGCGATTCGGTCGCCTCGGTCGCCTCGGCCTCCGCGGCCGGAACCTCGGGGGCCGAATCTTCGGCGGCAGGAGCCTCGGCAGCGGGAGCCTCGGCAGCGGGAGCCTCCGCGGCTGGGGCCTCGGCCGCAGCCGCAGGCTCCTCTGCGGCCCTCTTCTCCTGCAGTGCGGCAGCGAGCCTGGCCACCTGCGACGCCGGCGCGTTGAACAGCCCGGCGGCCTTCGACAGGTTGGCCTTCATCGCTCCGGCCAGTTTGGCCAGCAGCACCTCGCGCGACTCCAGGTCGGCGATGCGCTCGACTTCAGCGACGGTCAGTGCGTGACCGTCCATGTAGCCACCCTTGATGACCAGCGCCTTGTGCTCCTTGGCGAAGGTCTTAATGGCCTTGGCGGCATCGACCGCCTCGCCGCTGACGAACGCGATCGCGGTCGGTCCGACGAACAGCTCGTCCAGACCCTCGATGCCGGCCTCCGAAGCGGCCCGGCGGATCAGCGTGTTCTTGGCAACCGAGTAGGTTGCCGAGGGTGCCAGCGACCTGCGCAACTCGGCCAGGTTGGCCACCGACAGGCCGCGATACTCGGTGATCACGGTGGCAGTGGAATCCCTGAATTGCTCAGCAATGTCTGCAACGGCGGTGGCCTTATCAGCCCGGGCCATGCAACCTCCTTAGGGGTCCTGGAAGGGTCTAGCCCGGAAATAACGAACGCCCCGACGCAGGAAGCGGTCGGGGCGTGAACATTGCGTCGGCGCACGCCGACACGGTCTGCCTCGTCCTCCTGCGTGGGCCGCCGGGAATTCCCGGACCTTCAACCGATTGCTCGGTGACCGACGGTCTTCGGTGGATCGCCGTCCACAATAGCGTGGCCTGCCGCTATCAGCCAAAACGGCCGACCTCAGCAGGCACTGGTCAGACCCACTTGGCGATTTGCCCGCCTCTGAGCGATTTCGCCGCTTCGGCGCGCAGCGCCAGCACCCGTGTTTGGATGCGATGCTCGGTGCCGCGCGGCATTTGACCAGGTCCGTAAAGGCCGCGCCCGAGTCGGCGCACTCTGCCTCGGCCCCGCTCCCACCGCAAGGCGTCCGACACCGACTTAGGCTCGGGCCTGGCGACGCTGAAGCCATGGAACGCAAGCGCCCCCAGCAGCTCGGTGATGGTTGCACGACCGTGGACGAACAGGTGCATCGTGAGTACGTAGCGGAGTTCGATACCACGTAAGCGCTTCATCCTCGGACGGTCGCATCCCGGTCTGACAACGCGGCGGAATCGCTCAGAGCGTTCAAGGGGCTGCG
>DASQSQ010000289.1:0-6421 GCA_035642315.1 Mycobacterium sp. | reverse complement strand
CGCACCCCCGGAGCATTGTCCGGCTGCGCCGGATTACCTGAGCCGCTGGAAAACCGGATCAGCGCGGGCACAGCCGTGCCGCCCAGGTGCGCGGCGCGGGAGAGTCGGGCGGCCTCCGGGGTGGCGGTGAAGGTGCCGCGGTACAGCTTGCCCTTGGCGTGCAACGCCCGTTGGCCGGGTTGCGCACCACCAGTTTCGCGGATTGCGTCGATTGCCTCATCTGGAGTGGCCACAGCGGAATCCTAGGCGGTCAACCGGCGCCCGGTGCAGCCTTATCGAGCAACGTGAGTAGATCCCACTCGGTCTCGCAGACTCGGCGGCCGATGGCCGCCAGCTCGACCGAGCGCGTCTGTCCGCTCAGGTGACGCTCCGCTTGGTAGCGGCAGATGACACCCCAGCGCAGCGTGGCCAGCACCAACCACCAGTGAAATGCCACCCGATCGACCGTGGCCCCACTGGCCTGTTCGTACGCGCGGAGGAAATCCTCGATGCTGCCGAGGCCGCCGGCCGCGCGGTCGGCCGGAGCGCCGAACCGCCAGGCGCGGATGCAGAACCAGGCCAGGTCTTCGTAGACCTCACCGATGCGCACCAGCTCCCAGTCCAAGACGGCCGCCAGCTCGGATCCGTCGATGATGAGGTTGCCCATCCGGTAGTCGCCGTGCACCAGGCGCGACGGTGACGGCGCAGGCCGGTGGCCGTCGAGCCACCGAAAAGCCCACTCGAATGTGGCGGTGGTGTCGCCCATGGCGTCGAGTCGGTCGCGCCATTCGGCGAGCTGATCCTGGGTGGAAAGCTGCGGGTCGTTAACCGCGCCGATATCGGCCCGGTGGATGGCCGCCAGCGCCTGCGCGCACTGGCCCAGCAACCGCGACCGCCCGCTCTGGTCAAGTTGCCGCTCGATACGGCGAACGATGGTCTCGCCTTTGATCTCATCGCAGATCAGATACGGATTGCCCAGTGCGGCAGGCGAATCGTCGGCAACGAGAACGTGGGGGACCGGCGCCCCGGCTGCCGCGGCGGCGGCCTGTACACGGGCTTCGAGCTCCATTCCGGCGTGCACGTCGTCCGGCGGGCCGATGCGCAAGATCAGTGACCGCCGTTCGACGGGCGTGACGGCTTCGAATGCCCACGTGGTTCGGCTGGCGCCACCGGTCAGTGCGCGCAGACTGCCGATCGCGACGTCGCGGTGCAGTATCGGGCGCAACACCGCGGCCAAGCTGTCTTGCAGGCTCACTTCTGGCCGAATTTGAAGAGGCGCTGCGCCACCCGCCGGATCTGGATCTCCTCAGCACCTTCGGTGATCCGGTAGCGGCGGTGATGGCGGTAGATGTGCTCGAACGGCTCATGACGGCTGTAACCCAGGCCACCGAAAATCTGCATGGCACGGTCGGCGGCGTCGCAGACCAATCGGTTCGCGCGATAGTTGGCCATCGACACTTTGTCGGACACCTCCATGTGGTGGTTGCGGTCCAAGTGCCAGGCCGCGTACTGCACGAGCAGTCGCACCATCTGCGCTTCGGTCTGAAGCTCGGCCAACGGCCACTGCACGGCCTGGTTGACCGCCAGCGGCTTGCCGAACACCTTACGTTCGCCGGCGTATTCGGCCGCACGGTCAATGCAGTATTGCGCCGCGCCCAGGCTGCTGGCGGCTTGCCGAATTCGGTTCTCGTGCAAGAAAGTTTGCGCAACTTCCAGCCCGCGATCCACTTCGCCGAGTACCGCGTCGGCGGGCACTCGAACGTCGTTGAGCTCGACTTCGCCGTGGTCGGTGGGCATGTTGAATGTCCACCAGTAGTAGGGGACGGTAAAGCCCTGCGCGTCGGTGGGCACCAAGAACGCGGTGATGCCCCGGGCCTGTCCCGGCTCGCCGGATGTGCGGGCGAAGATCAAGTCATGCGTGGCGCGGTGGACGCCGGTGTTAAACCGCTTGGAACCGTTGATCAGCCAGTCATCGCCGTCGGGTGTTGCGTGCGTTTCCAGCCAGGTCGCATCCGAGCCGTGCTGCGGTTCGGTGAGCCCGAAGGCCATCGACCGTTCGCCGGTGATCAATGCCTCCGACCACGCGGCGCGTTGCGCATCGGTGCCGAAGCGCTCCATCATGATCACTTGTGGGAAGTTGCCGACGATCGATGATTCGTTCTGCAAGTCGTTGTGCAGGCCAAGCCCCTTGTGCGCCAGATACTCTCGAATCACAGCCATGTCGACGTTGGTGCCGTCACGCCCACCCAGCGACGACGGCAACCCGTAGCGCAGCCAGCCGGCCTTGTCGGCCCGTCGGCGCATCTCGGAAAGCAGGTCCTCCCACTCCCGGGTCGGGATGCCGTCGTTATCCCAATCGGTGCGGGCATGCTCCCGGCGCTGGTCGAAGTACTGCATGTTCTCGGCCTGAAGCGGGGCGATTTCACGCTCGATGAACGCATCCATGTCGGCGAGGAGCCCCGGAAGGTGTTCTGGCAAAGTGAAATCCACAGTTCTCTCCTCACGCGCCGTAGAGAATTTTCTTCCAAACCGTTGACAAGGTTGCGATCGCGTCCTCGTCGCTGATGTCCAGGCCGAGGCCGGACGGTCCCACGACCACGGTGGTGAAGTTCTCGAATAGCAGGGCGATGGCTGCCGCCGTGTGTTGCGGGTTGAGCTCGGCTCCGAATCCTTGCTGCTGTGCGCGACGGATCGAGGCGGCGACGATGTCCATACCGAACCGCCGGAATTCGTTCTGCACGGCGGCGAACCGCGGTTGGGTCGCCGCCAGCTGCGCCACGGCGATCATGATGCCGATGTTCTGCTTGAACATGTTCCAGTAGCCGGTGACGACGGCGGTGAAGAACGCGTCGTCATCGGGGGAGCCCGGCAGGTCAACGCTCAACCCGGACGGTGTGACGATGTCGTGCAAGAAGGACTCCGCCAACGCGGCGAGCAGGTCTTCCTTGTCGGCGAAATACCGGTAGAAGACCGCTGCTGACTTTCCCGCTGCCGAGGTGATGTCCGCCAGCGTCGTGCCGTGAAAGCCCCGTTCAGCGAAGAGCTTACGGGCGGCCTGCTCGATGGCCGCGCGGGTCTGAAGGCCCTTGGCGGTCAGAGTCCGCGTAGTCTCCGCGGTCGGCATCACGTTCGGATCCGGTCACCGGCCCGCAGCAGAGCACTGGGCAAATCATGGCCAACAACCGATTTCGCGACTTCGGCCGCGGAGATGGCGGCCTGCAGGTCGATGTCGACGTCGATGTCGCTGTCCTTGAGCAGGTACACCAGGTCCTCGGTGGCGATGTTGCCGGTGGCGCCCGGTGCGAACGGACAGCCGCCGAGCCCGCCGACCGATGCGTCCAACCGGGTGACCCCGGAGCTGACCGCAGCGTAGGCGCTGGCCAGCCCGGCGCCGCGGGTGTTGTGGAAATGTCCGCCCAGCGGGAGCTCGCCGATCACCGGTTGCAGTTGTGCGATCAGCGAACTCACCCTGCCCGGGGTGGTGGTGCCGATGGTGTCGGCGATGGAAAACCGGTCGACACCGCGATCGCGCGCTGCGGCGGCGATGTCGAGGACCCGCTGCGGCGGCGTCGGACCCTCGAACGGGCAGTCCCACGCGGTGGCGACGATCACCTCGACGGTGACGTCGCTGTCATGAGCGATAGCGATGATCTCGTCGATCTGCTCGGTGGCCTCTGCACTGCTGCGCCCGACGTTGGCTTTGCTGAATGCGTCGCTGGTCGACACCACGTATTCGACCGAGCGCAGCCCGGCGGCGACGGCTCGCTTAGCGCCATTGGGGCTGGCCACCAGTGCGGAGAACTCGATGTCGGGGTAATCGCGCAGATGGGCGGCGAGTTCGGCGGCGTCGGCCATCGACGGCACCTTCGAGGGGGAGACGAACGCGGTGGCCTCCACCTCGCGCACCCCGGTAGCGGCGACGGCGGCCAGCAGCTCCAGCTTGGCCGACAACGGGATTGGCTTTTCGATCTGCAACCCGTCGCGCAGCGATACTTCGCGAATCTCGACGTGCGTCATAACACCTCCTCGGCGCGTAGCTCTTCGAGTTCGTCGGCGGTCTTGCCGAGCAGCCCGATGAAGACGTCCTCGTTGTGTTGTCCGGGCCGTGCCGGGCCGGCGTTGCGCACGGTGCCCGGAGATTCCGAGAGCACCGGCACGATGCCGGGTCCTAAAACGGGCCGCCCGAGTCGTTCGTCGTAGTGCTCGACCAGCATGTCGCGGGCCCGCAGCTGCGGGTCGTTGACCACTTCGGCCACCGTATTGATCGGACCCGCGATCACGCCTGCGGCGCTGAGGGTTTCGATGATCTGGTTGGGTTCGCGTTCCGCGGCCCAGGCGCCGATGATCTTGTCGAGCTCGTCTTGGTTGCGGCCGCGGGCGCCGTGGCTGGCGAATCGATCGTCGGTCGCCAGCTCCGGGCGGCCCATCGCTTGGCACAGCCGGGCGAATACGGTGTCTTGGTTGGCCGCGATCACCACCCAGGATCCGTCGGCGCTGCGGTAGATGTTCGACGGCGCGATGCCCTCCAGACGCGTGCCTGACGGCCCCCGCACCACACCGCCGACATCGTAGTCGGGAATCGTGGATTCCTGTACTGCCAAACATGATTCGGTCAATGCAACGTCGACGACCTGGCCGCGTCCGGTGATGCCGCGCCGGTACAGCGCGGCTAGCGCACCCTGGGCGCCGAACATGCCGGCCAGGCTGTCGCCCAGCGACAGCGCCAGCCGGGGCGGCGGGCCGCCGGGGAAACCGTTGAGGTGACGCAGCCCGCTGGCCGCTTCGGCGACCGAGGCGTAGCCGGCCTTGAGTGCGTCGGGCCCGGTCTGCCCGTAGCCCGACACCCGAACCAGGATGATTCCCGAGTTGTGTTGGCTGAGCACGTCGTAACCCAGGTTCCATCTCTCCAGCGTGCCCGGACGGAAGTTCTCCACCACGATGTCGGATTTTTCGACCAGATCAAGGAATAGCTCACGGCCGCG
Organism: Mycobacterium sp.; assembly: GCA_035642315.1. Lineage (GTDB taxonomy): Bacteria > Actinomycetota > Actinomycetes > Mycobacteriales > Mycobacteriaceae > Mycobacterium. The sequence goes on along the minus strand of DASQSQ010000289.1, from coordinate 1,460 downwards.
CGGTCGGCGCAGGTCCAAGGTGATGGACTTCTTGTTGCGTGCATGCACGGTCCAGAAAACGTGGTGCCCGTCGACTTCGGCCTGCCCCCAGGTTCGCAACGGATCCGGTGCACCGGGCGGTTCCACCTTGACGACGTCGGCGCCCATGTCGCCGAGCAGTCGGCCGGCGAACGGTCCGGCGATCAGCGTGCCCAGTTCCAATACCCGGACACCGTCCAGCGGTCCGGTCATGAGGGACTCGCGAAATCGTGTCGGACCAGCCAGTCGGTGACGATCTCGACCGCTGCCCGCAGCTTGCCGCGTTGATCGGGTCCAGCGTAATAGTGTGTGGCGCCGGGGATTTCGTGGATCTCCTTGTCGGGGTGGCCGATCGCCTCGAACAGCCGCCGGGTGTGGCTGGGGGTACAGGCGTCGTCGGCCAGGTTGCCGATCACCAGTGCCGGCACCGCGATGTCGCGTCCGCAGTCCATGCCGTCGCCGTGCGCGTCGTCGTAGCTCCATTGCGACAGCCAACTGCGTAGCGTGGAGAAGCGGGCCAGCCCGACCGGGCTCATGTTCACCACTCGAGGATCGCCCAGATAGCAGGTTCCCGGTGTGCGTTCGTTCGGATCGACGTTGGGATCCAGCCAGCGCGGGTCGGCCATGGTGCCATGCACGACGAATCCGAACTCGTCGTCGGGGCGTCCGTCGGCTTTGAGTTCGGCCAGCTTTTCTTTGACCCAGGCGGTGATCCGGCGGTTACGGCTGATCTGCGCTTGCCGGTAGCGAGCCAGAAACTCCTGGCTGTAAGGCGGTTGGTTGGGGTTGTCCGGGTTGTAGATGTCGAGCTCCGGGTCGCGTTTAGTGGGGTCGGATTCGTCCAGAATCGACGCGTCCAGCCATTCGGTCAGCGTGCCGTGCCGGCTGATGTGCGCCGCCAGCAGCATGATGCCGTCGGCGGCGGGCAGATCCAGCGTGGTGAGATCGGGCCCGTCGCCCGACGGGCTCGACCTGATGGTCGGGTGCTGGGCCTGCTGTTGGTAGAACACCGACAGCGAACCGCCGCCACTCCAGCCCGCGAGTACCACCTTCCGATAACCCAGGCGGTCCTTGGCATCCTTGATCGCCGCGCCGAGATCCTCGACCACCTTCTCCATCAGCAGCGCCGAATCCGTGCTGCGGAACCGGCTGTTGCAGTAGATGACGTGGTGGCCGGCCCGGGCCAGCGCATTGATCATCGGCAGGTACGCACCCCCACCGATCGGATGCATGAACACCAGCACGGTCTCTGACGGTTTGTCTTTCGGCTTGAGCAGATAGCTCGCCAGCACGGTGATCTCGGCCAGCCCGCCATAGACGTCCCGGACGCCCGAATTATTCTCGAACGCAACGAGATAGGGAATCCGGTCGTACTCGTGTTTCACCGCTGTTGTCATGAGTGCTGTCCTAGGTCGTGCGCCAGCACCTCGGCCGACGGGGTC
>DASQSQ010000288.1:0-14310 GCA_035642315.1 Mycobacterium sp. | reverse complement strand
AGCCGGTCGAGGCCGTCGAGGACCGACCAGCTGTACACCATGTCCCGCGCGCCGTCCGGAATGGTCGTGGCGGCCTCGGGGATTCGGACACGACGCCGGCGTGCCAGGCCGAGCGCCATGACCAGGCCGACCGCGCCGACTCCGACGACGATGACGCTTTCGTCCTCGGCACCTCACCCACGACGCGACCGGCGAGGGCGCACGCCCGCTCCGAATTCACTACGACTTGATTCCTCCCGAGCGTATCGAACAGCAGGGTGCCCCTGGCATGTGCGGCGGGCGCAAGGCTCAGTCGAACTGGATGAGTGCCCGGCCCACGATTCGGCCCTCGCGCAGCATCTGATACGCGGTGCCGGCTTCGTCCAGCCCGAAACGCCGGCTGATGAGTGCGCTCGGGTCGAGCCGCCCTTCGGCGACGAGCTGACCTAGGTGAGCCAGGTCGCCGGGCGGCCGGCCGCCGAACGAGCCGAGGATTTCCAGTTTCCGGCGAACCAGCCGGGCGATCTCAACCTCGGCCGTGCGCCCGGCCGGCGCGATCCCGATCATCACGCACCGGCCTCCGTCCGCCGCCACCTCGGTGGCCTGCCGGAAGGTCGCTGGATTGCCGATCGCCTCGAGCACGATCTCCGCGCCGCCGTCGGTGATCTCGCGAACTGCCTCCACCACATCGGTCGTCGTCGCGTTGACCGTGTGGGTCGCATCGAGTCGTGCCGCCGCGGTCAGCCGGTCATCGGAGACGTCGACGGCGACGATTCGCCCGGCGCCCAGCGCGGCGGCGACGGCGACCGAACTGAGGCCGACGCCACCCGCCCCGATGACGGCCACGGTGGCGCCGGCCGACAGATTCGCCACGTGAACCAGAGCCCCGTAGGCGGTCAGGAAAGCGCAGCCGAGGATCGCCGAGTCCGCCAACGGCGCGGAGTCCGGGATTGGTGCGGCGGCCAGCTCCGGCATGACCGCATACTCGGCCAACCCGCCCATCGAGTACATCCACAGCGGATCGCCGTTGCCGTCGTAGAGCCGCGTCCGTCCGTCATAAAGGGTCCCGTGCCTCCGGTTGTGCTCGAAGAATTGCTCGCACAGCTCTTCCCGGCCCACGCCGCACATGGCACACGCTCCGCACGGCATAATGAACGCTCCGACCACCCGATCGCCCTCGCCGACGCGGTCTACTCCGGTACCCACGGCGGCGACGGTCCCGGACACCTCGTGACCGAGCACCGCGGGGAACGGGAACGCCACCGAGCCGTCGTGCACGTGCAGGTCGGTGTGGCAGACACCGCAGCCGGCGATCCGGACCAGTATTTCTCCGGGGCCGGGGACCGGATCGCGAATCTCCTCGATGGCGAACGGTGCGGAGCGTTCGCGGAGTACAGCTGCTCTCATGGCATCCCTCCAGGATCCATCGCCGGCCGGGGAAACCGATGGTGATCTCGGCCCTGCCCCGGACGGCTACTGTGTGTACGAACTTGCGGAACCGGCATGATCAGCGAGGCAATCCCAATGCCTGCTGGGCGATGATGTTTCGCTGTATCTCGTTGGTCCCGAGGCTGATGACCCACATCAGTGAGTGCCGAAGCAACTGCTCGAACCGGCCTCCCAGGACCGCGCCGGGGCTATCCAAGGTCACCGTCCCGGCCGTCCCGAGCATCTCGACGGCAGCCTCGGTGAGCCGCTCCATGAGCTCGCCGGCGAACACCTTGCTTGCCGATGCGTCGCCGGCCGGCGTCTCGCCGCCGCGGGCTGCACCCAGCTCCGCACAGTGCAACATCATTTGGCGCGCAGCCTCCACCTCGGAGGCCAGCTCGGCGATCCGGGCGCGCACCAGGGGGTCCTTACACATCGGCCGACCTGCTCGTGTTGCGGTGCACAGGTGCTCGCACAGCTGCTCGAAGGCTCGCACTATCGGGATGACGATGCCTGCGCCGACTACTCCGCGTTCGGTGGCGAGCGCCGAGCCCATCACCGCCCAGCCGTCGTTCTCCTCGCCCAGCAGCGCATCGGCCGGCAAACGGACGTTGTCGTAGATGACGTTGGCGAAGGTTCCGCTGTAGAGGGTCTCTGTGGGCCGGAAAGTCAGTCCCGGGTTGTCGGTCGGGACGATGAAGATGCTGATGCCTCGCCGCTTCGACCTTGCCGACGGGTCGGTCCGTGCGGCCACGAACATGTACTGACCCCAGTACGTGGTGGTCCACACCTTTTCGCCGTTGAGCACCCAGTAGTCGCCGTCACGGACCGCGGTTGTCCGGATCGATGCCAGGTCGGAGCCGGAATCGGGCTCGCTGTAGCCGATGCCCCAGATGGCCCGGCCCGCCAGGATCTCCGGGAGGTAGCGCTCCTGCTGGGCCGGTGTTCCGTGCAGCTGCAGAACGATGGCGTGCATGGCGGCGCCGACGCGTGGCGCGTCGACGCGGGCGAACTCCTCGAGCAGAATCAGCTGCTCGTGTATGCCGCGAGCCATTCCGCCGAACTGCTTGGGCCAGGTGAGTCCGTTCCACCCGGTGCGCCCGACCTCCAGTGCAAACTCCGCGTCGAATTTCTGCTCGTGGAACGGGCGTCGGTCGTGCGCGGCCTTCCGCTCACCGGACCAGTGCTCGGCGAGCCAGGCTCGTACCTCGACACGGAATGCCTCGGCATCGGGGCTGAGTTCGTACTCGGGGAATCCCCGCGGGTCGGTACCCAGGAAATGCTGGGCGAGTACCTCGCGGGCATACGTGGAACCGCCGAAGCGCAGCACGTCGAGGTGGATCTGCCGGAAGTGCCTCGGCGCCTCGTGCTCCTCGGAGTAGCCGATGGCGCCGAAGGTGTGGTGGGTCTCCAGGGATACCCGGCGTAGTGCGAGACCGGCATGGACGACCGCCGCAGCGGTCAGAACGTGGCACGCCCGGGAGCCCGCATCACACTGGCGGGCGGCGTTGCGGATGCCGAGACGGGTGGCCTGCAGCACGATCCAGCAGTTGGCCAGCTTGTGTTGAATCGCCTGGAAACGGCCGATGGGCTGGTCGAACTGCTTGCGCACGGTCGCGTACTCGACGGCCAGATCGACGGCCCGGTCCGCCGCGCCGAGGGCGCGCGCCGCCATCGCGAGCTGGGCGAGCAGGAGCAGATCACCGACGCCGCCGTCATGGAGTGGCAGGGTGAGCGCGGCGGCTCCGTCGAAGCACATCCGCGCCGAGCCCGGGCGGTCGAACAGGCGGGTGGCCTCGACTACCACTGCGGGACCTGCGGTGGCCACCAGGGCGATGCGGTCATCGAGCACGACCGCGGTCCAGGTGGCCTCCGCGCCGCATTCGACGTGGTCGACGGAGCCGCTCAGCTTGCCTTCGGCCAGCTCCAGCCGTCGTGACACGCTATCGTCGTGCGCACCGAACGACCACGCGAGTGTTTGCTCACCGCGCTGGATCGCCGCCGTCAGCCGCCGCACCTCGGGCGAGCCGTCCACGCCGGAAAAAGCGACGCGGTTGAGCAGTGAGATCGGCAGGATGGGCGCCGGGCACGACGCCCGCCCGAGTTCCTCCATGAGTACGCAGATCTCCTGCACACCGCTGCCTTCTTCGGTGGTGCCGGAGGCCGGGCCGCCGAACTCGGTGAAGCCGTGCTCGGCGAGGGTGCGGTATATCGCGGGGACGGCCTCCGGCCCGGCGGGTACCGCGGTAGCGGACCCCCTGCCGCTCCATTCTCGGCGTAGCAGGCTCCTGGCCGACTCGCGCAGTGCGGCCCGTTCTTGCGCACCAGGCGCCGACTCGTACATCGTGTCGATAGTCATTCTCGGCCTTCTCCCGCTCGTTGCTCGGACCCCTCGCCCGCGGCGTCGCCGCGGGCGTCCTCGGGGCGGGTCGGTGGGTTCTCGGCGAGGACGATGAGCGCGTCGAGGGCCTCGACGGCGTCACCGTGCACGCGCAGCGGATTGATCTCCAATGACTGGAGTTGGTCGCCGAGATCGGACGCCAGCGTGGTCAGCGCGAGGACGTGCCCGGCGACCGCGCCCAGGTCGGTCGGTTCCAGGCCGTGGCCGCCGGCGAACAGGGGTGCGCCGCGCAGGCCGCGTAGCTGCCTCTCGACCTGGGCTCGCGTGGTCGGCAGCAGCGATAACGCGGAGTCCTGCAGGGTCTCGACCCACACGCCGCCGAACCCGAGCATCAGCACCGGACCCCACACTCGGTCACGGTGGATCCCGGCGATGAGTTCGATGCCACCCGTGCGCATCGGGGTGACCAGCACGCCCTCGATGTCGGCGTCGGGATGAGCGCGGCGGGCGGCGCTGATGACCGAGGCGTAGGCGGTTGCGGCGGCCGCCTCGTCGGCGATGTCGAGGGCGACCGCCCCGATCCGGCTTTTGTGGGCGATATCCGGCGAGCTGACCTTGATCGCCACCGGGAATCCGAATGACGCCCCGGCCTTGGCGGCCTGCGCCGCGGAGCCGCAGACCTGGTGGGGGATGGTCCCTATCCCCGCGGACTCGAGCAGATCGAGGGCGGCCGCCTCCGTCCGTGGCCGATCCAGGTAGGCCCCGAGGTACAGCGGGTCGCCCACCTGATTCGGCCCGGCAGGCTCGGTCGACCTGGCGCCGTGATCGGCGCGCTGCTCCGTCCACCAGGCGCTGCGCGCCATTGCCAGCACGCCGTGCTCGACGCCCCCGATCTCGTAGCCGAGGTGGTGGCGACGGGTGAGTTCGATGCCGGGGAAGCGGCTGTCGGCGTAGGTGGCGCCGACCGGCAGCACCGGGACGGGCGCAGCGGCGGTCACCTCGCCCAGCGTCCGGGCGGTGGTGTCGAGCCGGGCTTCGTCGGGGGTGCCGAGGGCCAGGGTGGCCGAATCGTAGGCGACCGCGTCGACGTTCGGATCGGCCGCGAGGATCCGAATGGCTTCGGTGATCAGCTCGGTGCCGGCCGCACCGGTGCAGTCCAGCGGGTTTCGGACGGTGGCGAAGCGCGGCAGAACATCCGTCAGGGCCGCCCTGGTTGTCTCGGCCAGTGGTGGCAGCTCGAGCCCGATCTCGACGGCCCGGTCGGCGAACAGTTCGCACTTCCCGCCGGTAACCGCCGTGTAGACCACCCGGCGGCCACGCATCGGACCGTTGTGCGCCAGATACGCGACCGTCGAGTAGAAGTCCTCCAGCGACGTCACGGAGATGATGCCCAACTCGGCGAAGGCCGCCCGCTGCACGGCGTGATCGCCGACGATCGCCCCAGTGTGGGTGATCGCGAAGTCGGCCGTGAGGGTCGTGCGGGCGCCGGAGAGTGCCACGATCGGTTTCCCGGCGTCCAGCGCCCGGCCGGCCGCACGGCGGAACCTCGCGGCGTTCCTGGTGGTCTCCAAGTACAGCCCGATGACCTCGGTGCTGTCATCCTCGACGAGGTAGTCCAGGACGTCGTCGATCGACGTCACGGCCTCGTTGCCGACGCCGGCGAGCACGCTGAAGCCGACTCCGCGCCGGGACAGCTCCTCGATACTGCTGGTGAGCATGATCCCGCTCTGCGTCGCGATACCGACGGGTCCGGGTGGGACCGGTTCCGCGCAGCGAGTGCCGTACAAGACGGTCGATCCCGGGACGTTGACGAACCCAATGGTGTTGGGGCCGAGGATGACCTGGTCGTGGGCCGCGGCGAGTTCGACGAGCCGCCGTTGCCGCTCCTCTCCTTCGGGCCCCGATTCCGTGAACCCACCGGACAGCACGACGAGATTGCGGATTCCGAGTTCGGCCGCTTCGCTCGCCACGTCGAGGACCCGATCCCCGCCGAGCACGACGAACGCCATGTCGACGGGGTGGCCGATCGCGCTGAGCGAGGGGACCGTCCGTTGGCCGTGGACCACTGGTGACCGCGGATTGACGAGGTGTAACTCGCCCTGGAAGCCATGCAGCTCGAGGTTGCGGTGTACCTGCACCGACATACGGAAGCTGTCCGTGGCGCCGACCATCGCGACGCTCGCTGGGTTGAAGAACTCGCGGAGCCGCGCAGGGCTCGTGTCAGGCATCTGAACCATCACCTTCCGACCGGGTCGAATCTACACCACTAGATGTCGAAGTGTGCACATAAATGTGTCGTAACTCAACTTTAGTCAGTCATGTCGAAAAGGCTATGAAACATCCGTGAGCGTGCGTTCGTCGCGGATCTCGCTGGGTAGAACGATATACAGACCGGGAGATCGTGCTAGCTCACATCGAATGCATACGCAAAACACTGTCGTGCGCAACAAAAGTATGTAATAGTGGCCTTCTAGCCGAGGCTGCCGAGGCGCGGCCACCATTCGATTGGCGGCGGTATTCGAAGGAGAGCTGTGTCACGTTATTCGTCCTATGAAATGCTGGCGATCGAGGTCACGGACCAGGTGGCCACCGTGGTGCTGAACCGCCCCGAGGCTCGGAACTCGTTCAATGCCGACCTGATCGGCGAACTCCGCACGATCTGGGACGACCTGGCCGACGACCATGCCGTCCATGCCATCCTGCTCACCGGAGCGGGTAGCTACTTCAGCGTCGGCGGAGACGTCAAGGCGATGTCGGAACGTCCGGGTGGCGACGTCCACCGCGAGAATGAGCGGTTCGACCCCGCGGTCGCCAGGCGCCTGCTGATGCGCCTGCTGGAGGTGGACAAGCCGATCGTGTGCGCCATCAACGGCGACGCTGTCGGCCTCGCGGCGACCATCGCATTGTTCTGCGATATCACCGTCATGTCCGAGCAGGCTCGGATCGGTGACACGCACGTCAGCCGGGTCGGCCTCGTGGCGGGCGACGGCGGCGCCGCTATCTGGCCGCTGCTCGTCGGCATCTCGCGAGCCAAGGAATTCCTCATGCGCGGGACGCTGCTCAGCGGGACCGACGCCGCCGAGATCGGCCTGGTCAACCACGTCGTTCCCGGCCTCGACGTGTTGTCGATGGCACGTGAGATCGCGCTGGAGCTGGCGCACGGCCCGGTATGGGCCACCCGCTGGACCAAGCTGTCGGTCAACCAACTGCTCAAGGAAAGGATCAACGCCGTCTTCCCGGCTTCCTCGGCACTCGAGGAGATCAGCTTTCACCTGGAGGACCACAAAGAGGCGACACGCGCCTTCACCGAGAAGCGCAAGCCCGTCTTCAACGGCCGCTGAGCCGCCGTCGGCAGGTCATCCGGACACGCCGCCGACCAGCAGCACCCGCCCGCGGGAGCTCACGACAACTCTCCAACTCTCGAACTCTCTTTTGAGGGGATTGCAATGACGCAACTACTTCACATCGGCTGCGATATCGGCGGGACCTTCACCGACGTCGTAGCGATCGACAGCGACGGAACAGTGTTCACGGACAAGGCCGACACCACCCCAGCCGACCTGTCACAGGGCGTGCTCGACGCCCTCGAGAACCTCGCCGCGACGATGTCGATACGGGTGCCCGACATGCTTGCCCGGGCAACCCGCTTCGTCAACGGCACCACGATCGTGACGAATTCGGTCGCCGAGCTGCGGGGGGCCCGGGTAGGGCTGATCACGACCAAGGGATTCGGTGACAGCCTGCTCATCGCCCGTTCGGCGCGCAACGCCAGCCGTGACAACCACAAGCAGCTGAACCTGCCCCAGATCGTGCCCCGTGAGCTGGTCGTCGAGGTCACCGAGCGCGTCGACAGCCGAGGCGAGGTCATCGTGCCGTTGACGCGGGACGAGGCTCGCCGTGCCGTCGAACGGCTCGTGGACTGCGGAGTCCAGGCCATCGCGGTATCGCTGCTGTGGAGCTTCCTGCATCCCGGGCACGAGGAGTTGATCGCGTCCGTCGTCCGGGAGGAGCATCCGGACCTGTTTCTGAGCGTCGGCGGCCGGCTGAGCCCGGCGATCCGGGAGTACGAGCGGACGATGACGGCGGTCCTCAACGCTTTCACGGGGCTGCGCGTGGCCGAGTACGTCACCCGCGTGGAGGAGATGCTGACGACCCGCGGACTGACTGTTCCGCCGGTCTACATGCAGGGATTCGGCGGCAGCGTCTCGGCGGCGGAGGCGATCGCGCGGCCGATCATGCTGATCGATTCCGGACCGGCGGGCGGGGTGATCGGGGCCAGGGCACTCGCACAGCAGCTCGGGATCCGGAACATGGTGACCGCCGATATGGGCGGCACCTCGTTCGACGTCTCGGTGCTGCGTGACTTCCGAACCTCGGTGACGCAGCGAGTCATGCTGCGAGACCAGTTCCTCACCGCGCTACCCAAGATCGACCTGCTGCCGATCGGGTCCGGCGGTGGGAGTGTCGCCTGGATCGACGCGCGCGGCGTGCCGAGGGTCGGGCCGACCAGCGCCGGCGCGTACCCGGGGCCCGTCTGTTATGGCCGCGGCGGAACTTCGCCCACCGTGACGGACGCCGTCGCGGCGCTGGGACTGCTGGACCCCGGGGCGTTTCTCGGCGGCGGACGCGAACTCGACGTCGACGCCGGGAGGGAGGCCCTGGTCCGCGAGATCGGCGCGCCGCTCGGGCTCGACGGGACGCAAGCGGCTTCGGCCGTCTACCGCATCGTGACCGCCGACATGAGCAATGCCGTACGGGCGGTCACGGTCGAGCGCGGCCACGATCCGCGTGCGTTCACGATGCTGGCCTACGGAGGGGCAACCGGGCTGTTCGCCGCCGACATCGCGCGGTTGACGGGTATCGGCACGGTCGTGGTGCCCGGCGACGCCGCGGTCTTCTCGGCGCGCGGTCTGCTGGCCAGCGACGACATGCGTACCAAGACCCGCTCGGTGATGTGGAGCGGTGGCGACGCCTCGGCTGTTTCCGAGGCATTCGGGGGGCTCGAGGATGAGCTGGTGGCCGCGCTCCGCGATACGGGATTCCCCCGTGAGGAGATCGATATTCAGTGGCAGGGCGACTTCAAGTTCGCCGGGCAGCAGTGGGAGCTGACCGTACCGATCACACGGATTCGATCGCTGTCGACGACCGATCTGACGGCGATTCAGGAGGGATTCCCGCACCGGTACGAGGCCGAGTTCGGCGAGGGCACGGCCTGGGTCGGCGCCCCTGTGGTCATGGTCGCCGCGCGCGTCGTGGCGACCGGCCGGGTGGAGCGCATGCCCGCACGCCGGGAGGAGCCTTCGTCGGGTAGGGCCGTCGCGCGCGCACGGCGGGTCTGGATGCCGCTTGCCGGTCAGGAGACCGACCTCGCCGTCCACGACGCCCGCGACCTGGTCGTGGGACAGGTCGTCGCGGGCCCGGCCATCATCGAACACCGGCTCACGACGGTGGTCGTGCCGAAGGATTGGGAGCTCACAGTGGATGAATGGCGGAATTTGCGGATGCTCGACCGGTCGGTGAGCGTCGAACCGGCCCAGCTGGAGCTGGCGGGGAGTGAGCGCTGATGTCGATCAACACAACGACCGGCGGCACGGCCGTGCACCATGCCCCGCTCGGCAACCCGGTGGACCTGGTCTCGGTGGAGCTGTTCAGCAAGTCGCTCGAGAACATCGCCGACGAGATGGGCACGGTCATGGTGCGTTCCTCGGGGAGCCCGGTGATCGCGGAGGCCGCCGACTACGCCACCTGCATTCTGGACGCCCAGGGGGAGGTGATCGCCTACGGCGGCAACATGACCGGGTACGTCGGCATGACTGTGGCGGCGGTGCGGCACGTGCTGGCTACGACAGACGTCGACCAGCTGAGCCCCGGCGACATGTTCATCTGCAACGATCCGTTCACCACAGGCAACGCCCATCAAGTCGATGTCAGTGTGCTGCGCCCGATCTTCGCGGGAACCCGCCTGATGGCGTGGACCTGGGTGCTGGCGCACGTCGCTGATTTCGGTGGGTTCGCGCCCGGCGGGATGGCGCCGATGGCGACCGAGACCTACGGCGAAGCGCTGCGTCTGCCCGGGGTGAAGCTGGTCAGCCGCGGGAAGATGATCGACGACGTCTGGCGGATCATTTCCACCAACATCCGCGTGCCCGAGCTCGTGCTCAACGACATCCGGTGTTTCATCGCGGCCTGCAATCGGGGCGACGACCGGCTGCAGAATGTGCTGGCCACCTATGGATCCGAGGACTTCGTCCGCTACAGCGAGTCCGCCAAGGAGCTCACCGAGCGCGCCGCCCGCGCCCGGATCGCCCTGCTCCCCGACGGTGTCTACGAGGCCGAGGACTACGTCGAGCACAACGGACACACCGACGCGCTGTACCGCGTGCACTGCACCCTGACGGTCGCGGGCGAAAATCTGACTTTCGACTTCACGGCGACCGATCCGCAGTCCGACGGTTTCGTCAACTGCAGCGCCGCGGTGACCACCGGTTTCGCGACCAATGTCGTCCTGTCGAGTCTGCTGAGCGACTTGCCGCTCAATCACGGCGTCCTGCGGTCGGTCCGCGTCGTCACCAAGCCGGGAACGCTGTGTGATGTGCGGATGCCGGCACCGTGTTCGGCCGGGCACTTCGAAACCGGTACCAGGGTGGTCAAGGTCGCCACCCGGCTGCTGGCCCGGGTACAGTCCGGCAGCGCGGACGATTTCGTGCGGCTGCATGCCATGGCCTCATTTCAGGAGTCCTGGAACGGGGGCATCTTCTATGGCCCCGACGACACCGGCAACCTGGTTCCGTTCTTCGATATGAACGGCGGGGGCACCGGTGGGGGAGGACAGGCCGTAACCGACGGGCTGGACGCCGCAGGGCTCAGCGTCCAGCCGCTCAACAGCCTGCCCGACATCGAGATCAACGAGCAGGCGTACCCGGTGTTGTATCTGTGGCGCACTCTCACCAAGAACTCGGGCGGCCCCGGGCGATACCGCGGCGGCCACGGCGTCGAGGTCGCCTGGACACCGTGGCACACATCCGGTGGTACGCAGCACGTGTGGGTCGCTTGCTGGCAAGTGCCCCCGGACGGTGCCTTCGGCGGATACCCGGGCTCTACCAGTGGCTTCTCGCTGGTGTCGGGCGCCCGTGCCGAGGAGGCACTGGCCGGCGGCCGGATTCCGTCGGCGCTCGACGAGTTCGACGGCACGGTCGAGCCGTTGCACGCCAAGCACTTCGGCAGTGTGTTGCACGAAGGTGACGTTCTTCACCTGCGGTGTGGCGGCGGCGCTGGATACGGCGATCCGATCGACCGTGACATCGCCGCGGTGGAGTCCGATGTACGCGCCGGTACGGTCACCGCGGCCGCGGCGGGCGAGGTCTACGGGGTCGAGCTGGCCCCGGACGGGACCGCGGACCCGGTGCTGACCGAACGACGACGCGCCGCGATCCGGGGCGACCGGATGTCGTGGGAGCGGGTCGGTCCGCACAGCGTCCGGCGGACCTCGGCTGCCGCACGGCTGAGCGAGATGGGGCAGTGGTGCCGCGCCCGCGACAACATCGACCTGCTCGAATTCGCTGACCCGGCTACCGGTGAGCTGTTGCGCACCGAGGTACGGGTCGAGTCGGAATAGCCGAGGTCTCGACATGCGAATCACCGCCGCCGTATCGCATCCCGGACACGATCGGTTCGTTCTGGAGGAAGTCGAATTGGCCGGTCCGCGGCCGGGTGAGGCGCTGGTGCGGATCGCCGGTGTGGGCATGTGCCACACCGACATCGCGTATCGCACGACACTGCCGCACCCAGCGATCCTCGGGCACGAGGGTGCGGGCGTAATCCAGGAGCTTGGGGCGGGCGTGACCGGGTTCCGGCCCGGTGACCACGTCGTGTTGACCTTCGATTCGTGTGGGGCCTGCGGGAATTGCCTGGATGCCATGCCGGCCTATTGCGACGGGTTCTCCAGCCGGAACATGAGCGCGCTGCGCCCCGACGGCAGTAGCGCGACGACCGGCGTGGGCGGCCGGGCGGTGGGTAACCGCTGGTTCGGCCAGTCGTCGTTCGCCCAGTACTGCCTGGCGACCACGCGCAATATGGTGCCGGTACCCGACGACCTGCCGCTGGCCACCGCGGGCCCCCTGGGGTGCGGGGTGCAGACCGGCGCCGGAGCCGTGCTGGTCGGCATGCGCGTCGAGGCCGGTACGAGCATCGCGATCTTCGGCGCGGGCGCGGTCGGTCTGTCGGCGGTCATGGCCGCTCGGGTGGCCGGAGCGGCGCGGATCATCGCGGTCGACCTGCACGAGTCACGCCGCCTGCTCGCGCTCGAGCTGGGTGCCACCGAGGTCCACGACGGGGCCGACCCGGAACTCGTCGAGAGAATCGCAGGTGACACGGGTGGTGTGCACTACGCGTTCGATACGACCGGGAATCCTTCGGTCATCCGCACCGCGCTGCGGGTGCTGCGCCCCTTGGGCCTGTGTGGCCTGGTCGGGGTCGGAGACGGCGAGCTCGTGCTGCCCCAGCAGTGGCTCGGGGCCGGGCGACGGCTGGCCAACCTCAGGGAGGGCAACGTCGTCGCGCAGACGTTCATCCCGCGGCTGGTGCGGTTGTGGCGGCAGGGCCGCTTTCCGTTCGAGCGGCTGGTGAGCACCTACGGGCTGGAGGAGATCAACGACGCCGTGGCGGACTCGCTCAGCGGCGTCGCCGTCAAGCCGGTGGTCCTGCCCACAGCAATCGAACACCGGAGCTCAGCCGGGGCCGATCGGGGCGAAACAGCGGAAATCATAACCACAAGGAGTACGACATGACCGAGTCTCTGACGCCTTCGGTGCCGAGTGAGACCTTCCCGTGGGAGCGTGGGCCGTTCGACCCGCCGCCGGCGTACCGCTGGCTGCGGGACAATCAGCCCGTCGTCCGGGTGCAACTGTCCAGCGGACAATCGGTCTGGCTGGTGACGAGATACGACGACGTCCGGTTGATTCTCGCCGATCCGAGGGTCAGCGCCGACATCAACCAGCCCGGGTTCCCCATCATCAACACCGCGGTGAAACCGGTCCCGGAGTATCGGTCGTTCGTGCACAGCGACCCACCCGACCACACCATGTTCCGGCGGCTGCTGGCGAAGACCTTCATGCTCAAGCGAGCCGAGGCGATGGCGCCGCAGGTCCAGCGGCTGGTCGACGACCAGCTCGACCACCTGCTCTCGCTGCCCCAGCCGGCGGACCTCGTCCACGAATTCGCGCTGCCGATCCCCTCGACCGTGCTGAGCTGGCTTCTCGGGGTGAACGCCGAGGATGCGCCGTTCTTCAACCGCGCCGCCGAGGAAATCCTCGGCGACGTCCGCACCAACAGTGAAGAGTCGCACCGGCGCAGCGCGGCCGCCGCCGAGGAACTGCGGCTGTATCTGGAGGGCCTCGTCGACGAGAAGGCGGCATTCGATGATCCTCCCGAGGACATCATCGGCCAGATGGTGGGCGCGATGAAGGAAGGCAAATGCACCCGCCAGGAGGTGGTCCAGTCGGGCATATCGCTGACAATCGCCGGGCACGACACCACCGCGAGCATGGCGGCCACCGGAATGCTGACCTTGCTGCAGCACCCCGCCGAATTCGAACGGCTGCGAGCCCAGCCGGAGCTGATCCCGGCGGCCATCGAGGAGCTGTTGCGTTACCTGACGGTCGTGCATCTCATCGTGGTCCGCGTCGCCCGGGAAGACATCGACATCGGCGGCGTGACCATCCCGGCCGGGGAAGGCATTGTCCCGCTCAACTTCTCGGCCAACCGTGACGATGCACGCTTCCCCGACGCCGCGACATTCGACATCGACCGCGACACCCGGGGCCACCTCGCTTTCGGCCATGGCGTCCACCAATGCATAGGGCAACCGCTGGCACGGGTGGAGCTGCGGATCATCTTCGAAACCCTGTTGCGGCGGGTGCCGACCCTGCGGCTGGCTGTACCGGTCGATGACCTCGAATTCAAGTTGAACTCCAGTATCAACGGCGTGGCCGAGCTACCGGTTACCTGGTAACCCGTCCCACTAGAGTCGGGCATGCCGGGTGATCCGGAAATGTCAGGGCCACAACCAGAGCGCCCCATCGGGCGGAGAGCGAGAAACGCGTGCAGGACGTCGGAAGCACAGGACGCGCGCGCAAACTCGCGCTCCACCCGTCGAGCGCGAGTTCCGCATTGCTCACCGTGCTGAGTGTCTTTGTTTTCCCTGAGCCGCAACCGGTTCCCACATCGGTCTTCCTCTACCTGCTGGAGCAGTTGGGGTTCGGGTCTCGCGCAGGCCGCCAGGCATTGCAGCGGGCCGTCGGCGAGGGCTGGATCGAGGCCCGGCGGACGGGACGGCAAGCCTCCTGGCACTTCACGACGGCCGGGCACCAACTGATGACCGAGGGGCGCGTCCGGCTGCGGGATTTCGGGTCGTCCGACCGCCGCTGGGATGGCCGGCTGATCATGGTGAACGCGTCGGTTCCCGACGCGAACCGGGACCTGCGGCACACCTTGCGGACCAGGCTGTCCTGGATGGGATTCGGGGCGATGTCCCCGGGAACCTGGATCAGTTTGCGCCCCGATGT
>DASQSQ010000287.1:0-10384 GCA_035642315.1 Mycobacterium sp. | reverse complement strand
GGCCGCGTCGTTCGCGGCATGCTGTCGTACGGCAGGACTCGACGATGTACAAATCGAAACGCTGAAGCGCGGCCGACGTGCCGTCCAGGTGGTGAAAGCGATTCGCCGCTGAACGTTGCGGCGCGATAGGCAACGATATATCGTCGACATGTCGCCGATAAGAGATGAGGAGACAGTGAATCAACCAGCACCGACCGACCCCAGCCGCTTTGAAGAGATGTACCGCGATCAGCGGGTCTCGCACGGCTTGCCGGCGGCCACGCCGTGGGATATCGGCGGACCGCAGCCCGTCGTTCGGCAACTTGTCGCGCTGGGCGCGATCAAGGGTGAGGTCCTCGACCCCGGTACCGGCCCGGGCCACCACGCCATTTATTACGCGTCAAAGGGGTATTCGGCTACCGGCATCGACGCGTCGCCGACCGGTCTGGAGCGGGCCAAAGAGAACGCGCGCAAAGCCGGGGTATCGGTGAATTTTCAGCTGGCCGACGCGACGAAGCTAGAGGGGCTGGACAACCGTTTCGACACCGTCGTCGACAGTGCCTTTTACCACGTCTTTTCGACCGAGCCGGAGCAACAGAGGTCGTATGCGCGGGCTTTGCACCGGGCGACCAGGCCCGGAGCGCGGCTCCACATGTTCGAATTCGGAACCGGCAATATCAACGGCTTTCAGATGCCACGATCGTTGTCCGAGGACGACTTTCGTGGGGTGTTCCCCGACGCCGGTTGGGAGATAACGTATTTGGGGCCGACCATGTACGTGATCAACATGAGCGTGGAAACCCTCGAGATGATGCTGGCGCGCAACCCCGACATGGCCGACCAAATGAAGCCGATTGTCGAGCGATTCCGGATCATCGAACCTTGGCTCACCAACGGTCGGGCCTACGCGCCGTTCTGGGCAATGCACGCCACTCGAGTGGACTGATTCGCCGCGAGATTGCGGCTATGGCCGTTGTGGCAGCGGATTCACGACCCTGGGTGCAATCTCGACGCCTAGGCCGGCACCAGGCGCAGCGAGATCGAGTTGATGCAGTAACGCTGGTCGGTAGGCGTCGGATAGCCCTCGCCTTCGAACACGTGGCCCAGATGGCTGTGGCAGTTGGCGCACAGTACTTCGACGCGGGTCTGGCCCAATGAGTGGTCGGGACGCAGGATCACCGCGTCGGAGTTGGCCGGGTCGAAGAATGACGGCCAGCCGCAATGGGATTCGAACTTCTCGGAGCTGCGGAACAGTTCGGCGCCGCAGGCCCGGCACTCGTAGACGCCCTCGGTCTTGGTGTCGGTGTACTCGCCGGTGAACGGACGCTCGGTGCCGGCTCGTCGCAGCACGTCGAACTCCTGCGGGTTGAGTCTCTTGCGCCACTCGTCATCGCTGAGCTGCAGCTTGGGCTGTGGAGAAGTCGTCATGCCTCCACGCTAGCGCGCTCACGCTTGGGAGTCAGCCACGCCGGATCTATCCCGTCGTCCAACCGGTGTTCGGCCTTGGCATCCAGGTAGCGGAAGTACAGCACGGTGAACACCACGATCAGCAACAGTGACCAGCCGTAGGTGATCTTCAAGTACTCCAGCGGCCGCCCGATGTACATCCAGTTGAACAGCAGCCAGCGGTCCATCGTCAGGAACCCGTAGATACCCAGCCACGCCGGCCAGTTGCGGATCACCGAGTTGGGCAGCACGACCGTCATCAGGAACGGGAACAACATCATCGAGTAGTAGCCCTGGGCCAGCGACAGCACCAGCCACGACCACAGCAACAGCACGCCCGACGATGTGGTGAACCAGAACAGCGGGTCGCGGGTGCGGTAGTAGCGGTACAGCAGCCACAAGCTGCCAATCGCCAACAGTGTGAACAGGATTCGCAACAGCAGGATGAGCCACGTCGGCAGTCCGAAATAGACGCCGTTGCCTTCGATCGAGCTGTTGAAGTAGTCACGAACGCCCAGGATGTAGGGCAGCGTGCGGGTGACGAAGTCCATCGGCTGGCGGACGAGCGGAAATGCGGCCGCATTGATGACCAGCGGAACTGCGAACGCCGGCACCAGCGCCCGCCACTGGCGGTTCAGCAGGGGCAGCAACAGCAACGGTCCGAGCAAGGGTTTCAGCGTCAGCGTCAGCCCGATCGCGACACCCGCCCACCATTGATGCTTTTTCTCGCCGTCCAGCAGCCAGCGCAGGAACACCACTTCCGCCAGCAGCACGCAGCCGTTGATGTTGGTGAAAACCAGTGTGTTAGTGACGGATTCGGTGCAGAACATCGCCAGAAGCAGCGCAGGGGCCGCCACCGAAGTCAGGCTGAAGTTGAACATCCGCAGTAGCACGTATGCCGCCAGGACGATGGCGGCGCTGTTGATCGCGATGAACAGATAGCGCGACTCCGCGAACGGCAGATAGCCGAACGGCGCCATGATCAGTGTGCCGCCGGGCGGATACAGGTAGTGCGGGTCGACGTAGTCGAAGTGTTCGTTGTAGATGTCCCAGCCGTGCCGGAAGTTCACCACCGCGCGGTAGACCGGCTTGAAATCGTCGGTGATGTTGCCGTTGGTGGTCACCACGATGGTGCGGTGGACTATCGCAAGGATGGCCACCGGCCACAGCACCGACCGCAGCACAGTCGCAGTGCTCGGCGCGGCGGTGCGGGCACCAAATGTGTCCTGCGCCCAGTCGCGCAGACCGCCACGGGGGGAATCAACTGAAGTCATGAGCGCCGCTCCTCCCGGCCTTTTCGGATCGCACTGCTCTGTTGATCGTCGTCGGCGCGCATCACGAGCGCACCGTACACGGGCGATCGCCGCTGGGATCAGGCGGGACAGTAGGTGTCGGTGGCCGGCAACTGGCCGCTGTCGAGGTAGCCGATCAGCGGGGGGACCGCGCATGAGGAATAGATGCTGGCGCCGTGACCGATCCCTTGCCACATCACCCGCTTGCTGGCCGCGGTGGCGTTGATGATGGTGGCCGCGCTGGCCGAGACGCCTTCCTCCCCGACGATCGGATCGCTCTGCACGCCCATGAGAAGCACGTTGACTTTGAGCACCTTTGGCGGCTGCGGCGGCGTCGCGCTCGGCCACGAGACGCATTTGACCAGATTGAGCGCGCCGACCGTGCCGAACTGCGGGTAGAGCTTGCCCCACGCGACCACGAGTTCACGAATTCGGTCGGGTGTAGGGCGGTTGATCGCGTCGCTGCACGAATTGACGAACTGCCCGTCGGTGCCGGTGATGCCCGTCGCCCTGTTGATCAGGTTGTTCAGCAAGTTGGTGTCACCAGTGCGGGCGTTTGCCAGTGCGGTGGCCAAGTCGTTGGTAGTGCTGACACGGTCACCGGTGGGATACCCCAGCGCGATGCTGATGGCGCTCGCAAGGGTCGCCACTGACACGCCCGCCGGGCCGTGATTGGCGCGGGCGTCGGCCAGCAACGATGCGACGGCGGCTTTGGGGTCGGGTCCCAGCGGGCAGTTCACCGCCGCGCACTGGGCGGCAAACGCGTCCAACGCCGTCTGCTGGCCCTTGACCTGTTGTTCGGCGGCGGCTTCGGCGCCCACGCCCAGCGCGACCGGGGAATCGAGAACCAGCCTGGCGACCTTGTCGGGATGCGAGCTGGCATAAGACAGCGCAACCTGGGCGCCGGTGCCGATGCCGATCAGCGCCAGCGAGGGCACATCCCAGGTGCTGCGCAGCCGCTCGATGTCGGTGGCGGCATGGGTGTTGTCGTAGGCCGAGTCGCCGGGCGCGATGGTGTCAGTGCAGCTGGTGGTGGCGTTCTGCACGATGTCGGCGAGGTTGGCGACCGGGTCGTTGCCGGCTTCGAACTGCGACTGGTCGCGAATCTCCTGGCGGTTGAATTGGTCGAGGCAGTCCACCGGGCTCGACAGGCCCATGCCGCGGCGATCGATGGCGACGATCGGGTGGCTGCGCAGCACGTCGGCGCCGGCACGTGCCAGCCACACCGGCAGTTGCAGCGACGAGGGCAGGTCCGATCCGGTGGTGAAGACCAGCGGGCCGGCGTTGTGCGGAGTCTGCTCCGAGCGGGCGCGCACGACACCGATGCTCAATGTCCCGGCCGCACCGTTGACCGGGTCGAGGTCGGCGTCATAGCTTGCGCAATCCAGCTTGACGCCGGGTGCCGCGGGGACCGCGGCGTCGCTGAATTCCTTCGACGTGCAGTCATGCCAGGGCAAATCGTTCTTGGGTGTCGCGATCGGCGGCGGGCCGTTGGGCGGCTTCGTCGTCGTGGCGTGGCCTTGTGGCCGCGCGCCCGCGTTGGTGGCGAAGCGCGGGTTGGCGGCCAATCCGGGCGCGCAGCCGGCCAGCAACACGGTCACCACGATCAACGACGTGGCGATTGCGGCGTGCCGGCTCATGCCGACCACAGTAGCCATTGCCCGACTCCTCCTCGGGCCGTGCCGGCCCGCATCGTCGTCGGGCGAGCCATTCCCGGGGGCAACGCAGGCTCAGTACCTATGGCCTGACGCCTCCTCGGGCCGTTTCACGGCCCGCATCGTTGTCAGGCGCTTTGACGTAGCGCGTGTATAGGTAGCCATCGTCGTCGGTGAGGATGTGCGCGCAGCGCATCGCGGTCAGCACCTGCCCGGGGCCGGTGGCGATGCGGCCGCCCTGACCGCCGACCAGGCTCGGCGCGATGCTCAGGCACAGTTCGTCGAGCATGCCGCGCACGACAAACGAGCTGAACAGCGTCGGACCGCCCTCGGTCAACACGCGATACAGGCCGCGGTCGGCCAGCGCCGTCAGCACCGACGCCTCGTCGACTCGGGCCGGGTCGTCGGCCGAGCATTCGACCACGTCAGCGAGGCCCGCGAGCCCGCGCCGGGTCTGATCGGCCACCGCGGCGCAGGTGCACACCAGCGGCGGCACCTCGGTGTGGGTGAACACCGGCATATCCCGATCCAGGCGGCCGGATTTGGTGACGATCGCCAGCTGCGGGATTTCGCATTGCCCGCGAGCCTGCCGGACCTGGCGCTGGGCGATGCTCAAGCGTGCACCGGAATAGTCCTCGGCCCGAACTGTTCCCGCGCCGACGAGGATCACGTCGGCGAGTTCGCGCAGCAGGTTGAACACCGCCCGATCGCCGGGCCCGCCCAAGCGACCCGTGGTGCCGCCGACGCTGGCGCCACCGTCGAGGCTGGCGATGAAGTTCGCCCGCAGCCAAACCTTGTTCAGCTCTGCCGGGTAGCCGTAGAGATCGGGCAGTTCGCCGCCGTCGAGATCGCGGACCGAGCCGAGCAGTTTCAGCTGCACCCCGCCGACGTGGTCAGACATGGGCACGATTGCATCACGTCGGTAGGGTGCCTGCATGCCCGGCCCCGTCGCTCATCTGGTCGACCGGCAGCCCACGGTGTCGCCCGAACGGCTGATCGCCCAGCTGGCGCCGCCGCCGACCTTCGCCGAAGTGAGCTTCGCGAGCTATCGCCCCGACCCTGCCGAGCCGACGCAGTCCGTCGCGGTCGCGGCGTGCCAACAGTTCTGCCGGCAGGCCGTCGAGCGCCGCGCCGGCCGCAAGAAGCTCTTCGGCAGGCGGGCGATGTTGCCGGGCATCGGGCTGTACCTCGATGGTGGTTTCGGTGTCGGCAAGACGCACCTGCTGGCCGCCGCCTACCACCGGCTGCCCGATGATGCGGCCCATCCCAAGGCGTTTGCGACGTTCATGGAGCTGACTCAGCTCGCCGGGGTGTTCGGCTTCGTCGAATGCATCGAGCTGCTCGGGCACTACACGCTGTTATGCATCGACGAGTTCGAGCTCGACGACCCGGGCAACACCACGCTGATAGCACGGCTGCTCTCCCAACTTGTCGAGCGCGGAGTCTCGGTGGCGGCCACCTCCAACACGCTGCCCGAGCAGCTCGGGGAGGGGCGGTTCGCAGCGCAGGACTTCCTACGTGAAATCAACACGCTGGCAGCAATTTTCGCCGTTGTGCGAATTGATGGGCCCGACTACAGGCATCGTGACTTGCCGCCTGCGCCCCGGCCGCCCACTGACGAGCAAGTCACCGCGCGTGCCGCGACGGTCCCGGGTGCGACCCTCGACGACTTCGACGCGCTTTGCGCGCACCTGGCCACCATGCATCCGTCGCGCTATTCGTCGTTGATCGATGGTGTGACGGCGGTTTTTCTGACCGGCGTGCACGCCATCGACGACCAGAATGTGGCGCTGCGACTGGTCGCGCTGAGCGACCGACTTTATGACGCCGGTATCCCGGTGCTGGCTTCGGGGGAGAAGCTGGATCGCATCTTCAGCGAGGAGATGCTGGCCGGTGGCTTTCGGAAGAAATACCTGCGGGCCACGTCGAGGCTGCTGGCGCTCACCGCGGCTGTCAACGCCTAGGTTGCGCCGAGTGGCCGCACCATGACGTAGTCGCTTTCCCGCCCGGCGCCTAACTGAAATGTTCTGGTGCCGTTGATGGTAAAGCCGCACTTCGTGTAAAACCGTTGTGCGCGATGGTTTTCCTGATTGACGCCCAGCCAGACGCACTCGACTCCCCACTCGACGGCAGCGGCGAGCGCGGTCTCCATCAGCGTGGTCGATACGCCCGAACCGTGATGATCCGGCAGCACATACATCTTCGAGAGCTCCGCAGCCGGTCGAACGGGCACGGCCTGCGCAACGTTGGGGTCGTCGCCGACACCGCGAATCAACATGGCATAGCCGATAATTCGATCGCCGTGGTCGGCGGTGAGGACGAGCCGTCGCGGATCCGACAGATACTCGGCGAAGCGTGCGTCAGACAGGTTGGCCTCGACGAACTCCGCGATGTTCGCGCGGGTGACCGACGGTGGACACGCCAGCGGAAAGGTGCTTGCGGCGACGACGGCCAGCTCGGCTATGTCGGTGGAATCCGCCGTGGCGATGCGGACAGTCAAAAGCGGTTCCGCAGCTACAGGTTCCACTGCGCCAGGTGATAGCCCGTCTTCTTGTCCAGCAGCACGACCGTGGAGACCGGGTCGCGGTAGGCCTCCCAATACACGCCGCCGCGAACGATCGAGCCGGCCGGCGCGTTCGCCAGCGCGGCATCTAGCGCGTCGGGTGCGTCCGATGGGCGAGACTTATAGGCGTCGCCGAACGGGGTGACGCCGTCGAACGTGAAATCGGTGAGCATTTGGTACGGGTTCGGCACGCGCACCGCGTGTATCGCCACATCCGCCCGCACTACGGCGGCGTTCGGGAAACTCTTGACCGGGATGCCGACGCGGTTGTAGCCGAAGCCCGGCGGCGGGTCGACCGGTTGCACGCTGCTGACCGTGACGTCGACGATCATCTTTCCGGTGTCGACCCGCAACGTGTCACCGAGGTGGCCGATGGGCGCGTCACCGGCCGACGCACGTGGGACCCCGATCAGGGCGGCGGCGAAGACGGTGGCCAACACAACTAGGCAGCGGCGCATGTCTCGCATGATGGCACATCGCGACGGCCGCGGTCAGTCCTTCTGCCGGGCCACCAGAGATTCCAGCGCGGCCGTCAGATCGGTCTCGACGCGGTCCTTGTCGATGCCCGCCTGGTGCAGCGGACCGCTGCCATCTTCCAGTTCGAGCAGCGCCAGCAACAAGTGCTCGGTGCCGATGTAGTTGTGGCCCAAGCGAAGTGCTTCGCGGAAGGTCAGCTCGAGAGCTTTGCGGGCCGGACCGCTGAACGGAGTCAGCTGAGGCGCGTTCTCGACAGCGGAGGGCAGGGTGATCGCCGCACGAACAGACTCGGGGTCGACCTGCTGCGCGGTGAGCATCTTGCTGGCCAGCGCGTCCGCGTCGCCCAACAGGCCCAGCAGTAGGTGGTCGGGGGTGATCTCGCCGTTGCCGGCCTCATGCGCGGCATTCTGAGCGGCGACGACGACGTTGCGGGCGCGGGGGGTGAAGCGTTCGAAGCCTTGGTTGGGGTCGAGAGTGGTGGCCTCGGCCCGCAATACGAACCGCTTTTGTGCTGCCTGCTTGGTGACGCCCATGCTCTTGCCGATGTCGGTCCAGGAGGCCCCTGAGCGGCGTGCCTGGTCGACGAAGTGTCCGATCAGGTGGTCGGCGACCTCGCCGAGGTGCTCGGCTGCCAACACGGCGTCGCTGAGTTGGTCCAGCACGTCGGGATGGACCCGCTTGATGGCGTTGATCAGCTCGTCGAGCCTGATCGGTGCAGTGACGGGTGTCGGGCGAGAAGGGGAGTCGGTCACATCGTCGACGTTAGGTTGACGATCATGATCCGTCAACCATGGGTTGACGAAATCGATGTGAGAGCGGCGCTCACTCAGCCTTTCGAGTAGCCGCGGCGCACGGTCCGATCCAAGATGCCCAACGTTGCCCGCAGCGCGAGTTCGGAGATCACCGGGAAGATGTTGGCTTCACGCCACTGATCGCCGATCTGGGACCAGTCGTAGAACGATGTGACGAGCGTGCCGTCACCCTGCTCGTCGGGTTCGAGGCGGTAGCCGTACACGTGGCCGATCTGCGGCCGGATCTGCCCCAAAACGGTCCACGAGATCAGGTGATCGGGCTCGAAGTCGCGAATGCTGACGGTGACGTCGTATTTGCCCAGCTCGGGAAAGTCGTTGAGCGAGTCACGGTCCATATGCACGACGAAGCTGTCACCGGCGGCGGCAACGGACGCGCCTTCAGCGTCCTGCAACATTCCGGTTGAGTCGATGGCGACGTGACCCTGCGGGTCGCAGAGCACGGCGAAGATGTCGGCTGGGGGAGCGCCGATTTTGCGTTGCACTTCGATTCTCTCGGCCACCGTCTGATCTTGGCAGCATTGCGGTGCCTGTGGAGCCGATAAGACAACGTCGCTGATGTGGGCGATGATGTGGCGATGAAACGTCTGCTGGTGACGCTGGGCATCGCGGTGTTACTGGGCTCAGGGGCACCCGCTCATGCCGACCCCGGCCTTGACGCGAGCTTTCTCGATGCGCTCACCAAAGCGGGGCTCACCATTTTAAGCCGGCCGGGCGCCGTCAAGGACGGTAAGGCAGCCTGCGGGATGATGGAGCAAGGGCAGCCGGAACTTGATGTCATCCAGCATGTGTCGAAACAGAATCCGGGTTTGGATACGACCAAGGCGGCAAAGTTCACTGCGATAGCGGCCAGCGCCTACTGCCCGCAATACCTGCAACGCGCCAGCGATGGCGGCAACAGCGATCAGCCGCCACCGGACGGGGTGGGACTGTCCGGCGCACCGCGCGAGTAGCGGCTGGGCGGTCGTCTCCCGTGCTCGCACGGCCGGTTTCACGGTGGCGGCGACGTGCCATGATGGTGCGATGCGACGTCTCGTGGTGCTGCTCGGCATCGCCGCCACGGTGGGTTTGGCCGTGCCGGCGCACGCCGATCCGGGCAACGCTGATGCGGGCATCGACGGGAGCTTCCTCGACGCGCTGACGAAGGCCGGCATCACGTTTACCAACGGGCCCAACGCCGTCAACGCCGGCAAGGCAGCTTGCGGGCTAATGAAACAGGGTCAGCCAGAACTGGACGTCATTCAGAACGTGACTGCACAGAACCCGGGAATCACTCCGACCAGCGCGGCCAAGTTCACCGCGATCGCGGCCAGCGCCTACTGCCCGCAATTCCTGCAGCGCGCCAGCGACAACGGCGGCGACACTGCGGAGCCCGGGCCGAACCGCGCGGGCATCTCGGGCGGCCGGCGCGAGTAGCGGCGTTGCCGCACAACCACTTGCTCTGGGAACAGAGCTGCACAAACTACCGACGGTGACGTGATCGAGGTGCCCAACGACGACGAGCACAAGATCTGGCTCAAAGTCCGCTGGGTTGAACTGGTTGAACCTCGGTCCCTTTGTCGTCGGAGGAAGTTAGCCCCGGCACTGCACCAGCGATGTGGTGGATATGTGGTGCAAGCCGAGATCCGAGTGTGGTGCAAGCCGAGATCCGAGCCTCGAAAACAGCCATTAAGCTGCATAAAGGCCAAAAATTCCGAGCAAAATGCATCTTGACCTGGTGATTTGATTGCCAACTTGCTGCGACGAGGCGCCCGACCGCATGGTGCGACTAGGTTGTTTGCAGTTCTCGTTGGGCGCGGTCTATATCGGGGCTGCGGTATTGGATCTCGGGAATGCGGGCCAGTTCGGATTCGACGAGTTCTGGGCCGAGTCCGTAGTAGCGGCAGAAGCTCATGATGAGCGGTCGCCACGCGTTCGGGTCGATACGATCTTGATTGTCCGGCACGAGGATTCGCGGGTCGATATGGACGCGTTTGATGCGGACCTCGAAACACAGGATGCCCGCAAGCGTGCAGTCGGCGGCGCGTTGGTGTTGGGAGTAGTCGTACTCGTCGGCCATCGCCGGGATGGCGTGAACCAGTTCGGCCTCCATTTGCACCGGGCACTCCTGCACGCGCGGGGGTCTGACGGTTTCCGAGGGCACGGGGCTCAAGCCCGCGGTTC
>DASQSQ010000286.1:0-6097 GCA_035642315.1 Mycobacterium sp. | reverse complement strand
CTGATCCGTGACAATGTTCGCGTCATAGGCGGGGAGACTTGTGAGGGACGCATTGATTGCATCTGCAACAGGGAGCAACGAGGAATAGTCGTACGACAGCGTGGCGCTAATGTCGTCGACGATGTCTGTGGGCGACGAGCTGAGGGTCACGTCGGAAACCGGGAAGCCGACGATCTTTAACAGCCCGTCCACGACATCGGTAAACGACGGATTTTCGGGGGGCAACGCCAAATGTGTACAACGAGTTCGCGAACGGCATCAACGGCGCGACCTGGTCTTGGTGGCATCCGGCCGCCCTTCTCCCACTCTGGGTAGGCGGGCACAACCTCCTTCTCGATGAAGCCGCGGGCCAACTCCCGGAATGCTTCGTGGTCTTCGGTGAACAGGTTTCGGCGCATGGATTCCCCTGTCAGGCAACAAGTTCCACAAGTGTGGCGTTGGCGGTGCCGCCACCTTCACACATGGTCTGCAATCCGTAGCGAATCCCGTTGTCCCGCATGTGGTACGCCATGCGGGTCATCAGCACCGCGCCCGACGCGCCAAGTGGGTGACCGAGGGCGATCGCTCCGCCCAGCGGATTGAGCCGGTCCGGGTCGGCGCCGGTCTCGGCAAGCCACGCCAATGGCACCGGGGCGAAGGCCTCGTTGACCTCGAACGCACCGATGTCGCCGATTGAGACGCCTGCCTTTTTCAGCACCTTCTCGGTGGCGGGGATGGGGCCGGTGAGCATCAGCACCGGGTCCGCGCCGGTTACCGCACCGGCCCGGTATCGCACCAGCGGGGTCAAGCCGAGTTCGAGCGCGGTTGCCGACGTCATCACCAGCAACGCCGCCGCGCCGTCGGAAATCTGCGAAGAGTTGCCTGCGTGAATCACGCCGGCATCGACGAACGCGGGCTTGAGCCCGGCGAGTTTCTCGACGCTGGTCCCCCGCCGTATTCCTTCGTCCGCGGTGACCGCGGTGTCGTCGACAAAGACCGGGACGATCTGGTCGGTGAAGGCACCGTTGTCCTGAGCGGCGGCTGCCCGTTCGTGGGACAGCGCCGAGTATTCATCGAGCTGGGCGCGGGAAAACCCCCACTTCTTGGCGATCATCTCCGCCGACAAGCCCTGGTTGAACGAGAAATCATCATACCGCTCAAGCACTTTCGGACCGTAGGGCTGTCCGATCGCTCTGGCCGAGCCCAGCGGCACCCGGCTCATCACTTCCACACCGCCGGCCACGACGACGTCCTGCTGGCCGGACATCACCGCTTGCACCGCGAAGTCGAGGGCCTGCTGGCTGGACCCGCAGGCGCGGTTGATGGTTGTGCCCGGGATGCTTTCGGGCCAGCCGGCCGCAAGTACCGCGTAGCGGCCGATATTGCTGGACTGGTCGCCGACCTGCGACACACATCCCCAGACGACGTCGTCGATGATGTCCGGATCGACACCGGTGCGCTCCAGCAGCTCGTTGAGCACAATCGCCGACAGGTCGGCGGCGTGCATGGCCGACAGCCCGCCGTTACGTTTGCCGACCGGTGTCCGTACCGCTTCGACGATGACTGTTTCACGCATTTGTCTGCTCCGATCTCGATACCGCCCAACGACCAGTAAACGACGGGTCTCGCCGCTCGGCGAAGGCGGCATACGCCTCGCGTGCATCCTCGGTGGCGAAATTGACGCCCTGCGCACGGGCTTCGTTGGAAAGCGCGTCACGCATCGTCCCGTCGGCACCCTCGTTGAGCAACGCCTTGGTTTGCGCCAGCGCGATCGTCGGGCCGGCGGCCAGCCGGTCGGCGATGTCGGTGACGAAATCGTCGATCTCCGAGGCGGATATCACCCAGGTCACCAGGTTCAGCGCGTGAGCCTCGGCGGCGTCGATGGTCTCGGCGAGCAGCGCCAGCCGCTTGGCCTGTTGCAGACCAACGATTTTCGGCAACAACCAGGAGCCGCCAAGATCCAACGACAATCCACGCTTGGCGAAGATCTGCGAGAACGTCGACTCCGGGGTGGCGACAACCAGGTCACAGCCCAGCGCCAGGTTCCAGCCGGCACCCACGGCCACCCCGGTCACTTTGTCGATTGTCGGCACCGACAGCTCATGCAGCGCCAGCGCCACGTCGGTCAGCCGCTGCAACTTATACACCGGGTGGGTGTCGTCCGGCGTCGAGATGTCGGCGCCGGAGCAGAACGCGCCACCGTCACCAGTGATCACGACAGCGCGCACCCCGCGGTCTTTGCCCGCGGCGGTGAGCGCGTCGGCCAGCGCGATCCAGAGCTCAGGGTTGATCGCGTTCTTGCGCTGGGGTCGGTTCAGCGTCAGCGTCCGCACACCGTTGCGGTCGCTGCACAGCAGCACGGATTCGGCCGACATCAGGGGTAAGCCGGTCCGATCGCGCCTTGCGCTCGCAGCACCGCGATCTCGTCGTCTGCAATGCCGAGTTCGGCGAGCACCGCATCGGTGTGCTGCCCGAGTCCGGGCACCGCGCCCATGGCGGGCTGATAGCCGGAGATGACCGGCGGGGGTAGCAATGCCGGAATCGGGCCGGCCGGCGTGTCGACCTGCCGCCAGCGATCCCGCGCCGTCAGCTGCGGGTGCACCAGAACCTCGCTCGGCAGGTTGTACCGCGCATTGCCGATGCCCGCGGCATCGGCCGTCTTCTGCACATGTTCCAAGTCGTGCGCCGCGCACCAGGCGCCGATGGCGGCGTCCAGGATGCCGCGGTGCGCGCAGCGGCCGGCGTTGCTGGCGAACCTTGGGTCGTCGGCGAGGTCGTCACGCTCCAGGATTTGGCGTGAAAGCCGCTGCCATTCATTATCGTTCGTCGTCCCTAGCACGACCGTCTGGCCGTCGGCGGTACGGTACGCGCCGTAGGGCGCCACCGCGGGCGAGCTCATTCCCAACGGCTGCTGGTCGACACCGGAATGCTGGGTAAACGTGAGCGGATAGCCCATCAGATCGGTCATCGTGTCGAACAGGCTCACCCCGACCGTGTTGCCGTGGCCGCCGAAAGTCGATCCTGCGTCGCGTGAATACAGCAGCGCCAAAATCGACAATGCCGAATATAGCCCGGTGCTGATGTCCGCCATCGGTGGGCCGGGCTTGGCCGGTTCGCCGGGACGACCGGTCACGGCGCAGGCGCCGGATTCCGCTTGGGCGAGCAGGTCATAAGCCCGTTTATGTGACAGCGGTCCGCCGGGGCCGTAGCCGTCGATTTCGACCGCGATCACGTTCGGGTGGCGCTGCGCCAAGTCAGCCGGCCCGATGCCCAGCCGGGCGGTCGATCCCGGGGCGAGGTTGGAAACCAGGACGTCGGCACGGTCGAGGAGCTGATGCAGAACGTCAAGGCCCGCTTCGGTTTTCAGGTCTAGCGTTACCGATTCCTTGCCGCGGTTGGCCCACACGAAGTGCGCGGCAAGCCCGTTGACGACGTCGTCGTAGTACCGGGCGAAGTCTCCCCCTTTTGGATTTTCCACCTTGACGACGCGTGCACCGAAGTCGGCAAGCACCCGCGTGCACATCGGAGCGGAGACCGCCTGCTCCAGGGCCACCACGGTGACTCCCGTCAGCGGCCCCCCGGATGCCGACATCACATCACCATGCCGCCGTCCACCGGCAACACCTGACCGGTGATGTAGGAGGCGGCGTCCGACGCGAGGAAGACGAAGGCACCCGCAACCTCCTCAGGTTCGGCCCAGCGCTTCAAGGGAATTCGTGCCATCATGTTGGCCGCGAATTTCTCGTTGGTCCGAATGGTCTCGGTCATCCGGGTCGCGGCAAGCGGTGCAAGCGCGTTGACCAGAATGTTGTCGCGCGCCATCTCGCGGGCCAACGACTTGGTGAACCCGATGATGCTGGCCTTGGCCGCCGAGTAGTTCACCTGACCAAGCGTGCCCGTGATCCCAGCCGACGAGACGACGTTGATGATGCGGCCAGTGCCGTCGGTGGGCAGGAACTTCAGCGCGGACTGGGCGCAATGGACCGCCCCCATCAAATGGATGTCGAGCACCCGCTGGAAGCTTTCGTCGGTGAGATCGGCGAACATCGCCGGCGCCGTAACCCCGGCATTGTTGACCAGGATGTGCAGCACACCCTCGGTGAGGCCGGCGGCGTGCGCCACCGCAGCGTCGGCGGCCGCACGGTCTCGCACGTCGAGCGCGACGCCCTCAGCCTTGCCGCCGCCGGAGCAAATGCGTTCGGCGACAGCCGAAGCGGCGTCGGCGTCCACGTCGCTGACGAGTACCGCTGCGCCGGCAGCGGCCAATGCTTGGGCGACGGCCGCTCCGATGCCACTGCCGGATCCGGTGACCAATGCCGATCGCCCGGTCAGGTCGAACAGGGATTTCGTCATCAGTAGCTCCTCGGCAGTTTCAGCACGTGCGACCCGAGGAAGTTCAGAATCATCTCCTGGCTGACCGGCGCGATCTTCATCAACCTGGCCTCCCGGAAGTACCGCGAAACGTGATACTCCTCGGAATATCCCATGCCGCCATGAGTTTGCAGCGCCCGGTCGGCGGCGGCGAAACCGGCGTCGGCGCATAGGTATTTCGCGGTATTGGCCTCGCGCCCGCAGGGCTTTCCTTTGTCGTAGAGCCAGGTGGCTTTGCGCAACACTAACTCGGCGGCGTCCAGCCGGGCGAGCGAATCGGCCAGCGGGAACTGAATGCCCTGGTTCATCCCGATCGGCCGGTCGAAGACGTGGCGTTCGTTGCCGTACTTCACCGCCTTTTCCAGCGCGACCCGCCCGATGCCCAGCGCCTCGGCGGCAATCAGCATCCGTTCCGGGTTGAGGCCGTCGAGGATGTATTGAAAGCCCTTGCCTTCCTCACCAACTCGATCCTCGACCGGTATGTGCAGGTCGTCGATGAACAACTCGTTGGAGCTGACCGCGTTGCGACCCATCTTGCGAATCGGCCGAACTTCCACCCGGCTGCGGTCCAGGTCGGTGAGGAACAGCGTCATCCCATCGGTCTTCTTGGTGACCTCGGCGTAGGGCTGGGTTCTGGTGAGTAGCAGGATCTTCTGCGACTCGAGCGCCTTGGAAATCCACACCTTTCGGCCGTTCACGACGTAGTGGTCGCCGACGCGCTTGGCGAACGTCGTGATCCGTGACGTGTCCAGGCCCGCACCGGGTTCGGTGACGCCGAAGCACACGTGCAGTTCGCCCGTCGCCACCTTCGGCAGCGTGCGGGCCTTCAGTTCGTCGGAACCGTGTTTGACCACCGGCTGCATGCCGAAGATCGACAGATGGATGGCGCTGGCGGCGTTCATCGCCCCACCGGCTTTGGCCACTTCCTCGGCCAGCAACGTCGCTTCGGTGATACCGAGGCCGTGACCCCCGTACTCCTCCGGGAACGTCATGCCAAGCCAGCCGCCACCGGCGATCGCCTGATAGAACTCGTGCGGAAACTCGTGCGCCTGGTCTTTTTCCATCCAGTAGTGGTCATCGAACTTCGACGCCAGCTCCGCGACCGACTTGCGGATCAGCTCTTGGTCGTCGGTCAGCTCGAAGTTCATCCCACCGCCGGGCACTGGTACATCTCCTGTTCATTACTTGCGCCGAGATTGCCTTGATGGTCGTGAATTACCGTAAATCGCGACCCTGAGCGCAATCTCGACGAAGTCCGCGGGCCCGAGCCGGTGCCGCGTCAGTCCTTGTTGCCGGTCAGTTCTTTCGCGCTGGCTGCGAAGTCCGCGAACGACGATCCCGACCTGGTGTCCTTGTGGTGGCTGAGGGCACGGATCGAAACATCGTGGCCCTCAGCGGCCTTGCGCAACGCACCCACGGTCGCCTGCGCCTGGGTGATGTGGCTGAACGGGTCGAACGAGTACCACCGCATGGCGTTTTGGTAGGCCATCTTGTTGATCTCGTCGTCCGGAACGTTGTTGAGCGACAAGACGTCCCACAGTTCCTCGGGTGCACCCGGCCACATCGAGTCGCTGTGCGGGTAGTCGGCTTCCCAGCAGATGTTGTCGATGCCGATCATGTTGCGCAGCGCCACGCCCACCTTGTCGCTGATGAAGCAGGTGAGGAAGTGCTCGCGGAACACGTCGCTGGGCAGCTTGCCGCCGAAGTTCTGGTGCGTCCAGGTCGAGTGCATCTCGTAGGTCCGGTC
>DASQSQ010000285.1:0-4060 GCA_035642315.1 Mycobacterium sp. | reverse complement strand
GAATTCATCTGCCAGTCGCGAGGCGACCTCCACCGCCAGCCGGGTCTTACCGACCCCGCCGACACCGGTCAACGTCACGAGCCGATGCGCTTTGAGCGCCGTTTGCACCTCGTCGAGTTCGGACACGCGCCCGATGAAGCTGCTGGTTGCAAGCCGCAGATTCCCCGGACTGGTGTCCAGCGCCCGTAACGGCGGAAAATCCGCCCCCAGACCGGGTGCTTGGACTTGATACATCCCGACCGGAGTCGGCAAATCCCGCAATCGCCGCGGCCCCAGATCGACCAGATCGACTCCGCTCACCAGACCTGCCGTCGACTCGGCCAGCAGAATCTGACCGCCGTGACCGGCGGCCATCACTCGCGCCGCGCGGTTCAACACGGCACCGAAGTAGTCCGCCTCCCGTAGCTCAGCTTCGCCGGTTGCGATGCCCATCCGGACGGGCAACTCGAGTTTTCGCTGTGCGGCCACCGCGGCATCGACGGCTGATTTCGGCGACGCGAATGCAGCGCAGACGCCATCGCCCGTGTGCTTGAATACCCAGCCCCCGTGCCCCTCGATCACAGTGCGCAACGCCTCGTCGTGCGCGGCAAGCGCGACCCGCATCGCATCCGCGTCCGCCTCCCACCGACGGGTCGAACCCTCAATATCGGTGAACAAAAACGTCACCACACCCGAAGGCGCGGCAGTCGCTGACACACTCACAGGATTTCACAAGGAACGCGGTCAAACCCGATGATCAGCGGAGTGATCGATTCGCGCTCGAAGGACGTCGACGCCCGATCAACTAGCTTGCGGTGTCGTGCCGTGGCCGCCGGCGTGATCCGGGCGAGGGTCGCCGAGTTCGGCCCGGATCGCACCCCACGGATCGGCGTAGCGGCCCGGCGCCTTTCGATAAGCGGCGCGGCGTTTGAGTAACTGCCGGACGACGGGGCCGACCAGGCGCATCGGGTAGCGCCGCCAACCTGCGGCGGCGTGCATCTCTTCGAGCATGTCCGGCCAAGAGTGCTGCTGGAACGACAGCGCCTGCTGGGCGCGAGCCGCGTCCATCCAGTCGGTGACGAACCAGTCTTCGTCGCTGTCAGGGTCGCCGGGCCGACCGGCGGGCAGCACGTCCGACAGGCCGCGCGCGGCGGCCAGCGCGAGGCCAATGTCCTTCTGCCGGTGCAGGTGCGACTCGTCGCCGCCGATCAGCAGGATTTCACCGACAACGTCGGCGGTGGTCGCTGCGGCGAACGCGGCCGCGACGTCGCGGACGTCGACGGTGTGCAGGCGCCCGTCGGTCGGAAGCGCACTCTCGAAGAACAGCGCGTCTCCGGTGAACGGCATGGCGCCCGGCTCGACGCTGATCACGCCGCCGAGCCGCAAAATCACCCACTCCAGATCCGACGACAGCACATGCTCTTCGGCCTCGGCCTTGTGCGCGCCGTAGAGATCCGACGGGCGCAATGGCGAGTCCGCCCGGAGCAGGCCCTGGTGTCGATGCGGATTGCGTGCCCCGTACACGGCGTTGCTCGAGGCCTGGACAAAGCGCGGCGGACGTGGGCTGCACTCGGCCGCGCGCAGCAGCGCGACGGTCGCATCCACGTTGACGCGCCGCCCCAGCTCGGGGTGGCGATAGATGGCCGGCGGGATGACCCCGGCCAGGTGGACGATCACCGTCGGCGCCACCTCGGCAACCAGTCGCTCGACCGCACCCGGATCGGTCAGGTCGGCCCAGCGGACCCGCGCACTGGCGGGCAGCGCTGCGGCCGCTTTGCGTTGGGCGTCGGTGCCGAGGTCGGTGGCGACCACATCGTGCCCGTCGGCGACCAGCCTGCGCACGGTTTGGGACCCGACCAGCCCGAAACCGCCTGTGACAAGGACCTTCTCGGCCATCTTCCCCCTGAGTGCGTGGGCCCGGCAAACTGCGGATATGGCATTCTCAAAAAAAGAGAGTACCATATACGCTGGTTAATAACGCATCGACATGACAGCGGGGAGAGATGAGCGACACGGCGGCCGAGAATCAGGAGATCGCCAAGTGGGATCCATCCTTCACTGAGCAGCTCAAGAACGTCGTCGGCCCGTTGGTCAAAGGATGGTTTCGCGCCGACGTCCGGGGTCTGGACAACATCCCGCAGGCCGGTGGCGCGTTGGTCGTGTCGAACCATTCGGGCGGCATGATGACGCCGGACGTATTGATCTTCGCCTCGGCCTTCTACGACACCTTCGGCTATCACCGTCCGCTATACACGCTGGCGCACTACGGCGTGTTCCTCGGCCCGCTGGACGGATGGTTGCGCCGGGCCGGAGTCATCGAAGCGAGCCGGGAAAACGCCGCCAAGGCGCTGCACTCGGGCGCGGTGGTGCTGGTGTTCCCGGGCGGTGACTACGACTCCTATCGGCCGACGTTGAGCGAGAACACCATTGACTTCAACGGCCGCACCGGTTATGTCAGAACAGCCATCGAAGCCGGCGTGCCGATTGTGCCGACCGTGTCGATCGGCGGGCAGGAGACCCAGCTGTTCTTGACGCGGGGCAACTGGCTGGCCCGCAGGCTGGGGCTGACCAAAGCGCGGATGGACATCCTGCCGGTGAGCTTCGGGTTCCCGTTCGGGCTGAGCGTGATCTTCCCGCCGAACCTCCCGCTGCCCGCCAAGATCGTCACCGAGGTGCTCGAGCCGATCGACGTCGCCGCCCGCTTCGGCAACGACCCCGATATCGAGGAGGTCGACGCCCACGTGCGCTCGGTCATGCAGACCGCGCTCAAGCGCCTGGCCCGCCAGCGACGGTTCCCCGTCCTGGGCTGAATCGGCGAATACGCCGAAACCCCCTCGTCATAAGTGCTTGCATGGACTCGTCAGCGCAGGCCGTAAAAGGCGGGTGAGGCGTGAAAAGACTCAACGGCATGGACGCCATGCTGCTCTACAGCGAGACGCCCAACCTGCACACGCACACGTTGAAAGTGGCCGTCATCGACGCGTCGGACTTCGACGGCGAATTCAATTACGAGGCTTTCCGCCGTCATCTGCGCCGCCGGCTGCACCTGCTGGACCCGTTGCGCTACAAGCTCGTTGATATCCCTTGGCGCCTGCACCATCCGATGTGGCTGGAGAACTGCGACGTCGACCTGGACTACCACCTGCGGCGGGTGCAGGTGCCGGCGCCCGGCGGGCGGCGAGAGCTCGACCAGGTCGTCGGCGAGGTCGCCTCGACGCCGCTGGACCGTAGCCGCCCGCTGTGGGAGTTTCATTTCGCCGAGGGCCTGGCCGGGGGTCGGTTCGCGGTGATCGGCAAAGTGCATCATGCGCTGGCCGACGGCGTCGCGTCGGTCAACCTGTTGGCGCGGGCGATGGATCTCAGGGACGCACCAACCGATGAACGCGACAACGACGACGCCGGCGTAGAACCGACATCCGCTGATCTGCTGCGCGCCGCCGGACGCGACCACGTTCGGCAGATCGCCGAACTGCCCGGGCTGCTGCGCGATGCCACGGTCGGTTTCACCCGGGTGCGCCGCCGTTCCAAAGAACGCGCCGATCACCCGGATCTGGCCGCCGCGTTCGACGCGCCACCGACCTTCCTCAACCACGTGGTATCGCCGCAGCGACGATTCGCCACCGCCGCGCTGCGGCTGGCCGACGTCAAGGCGACCGCCAAGGCGCTGGGCATCACGATCAACGACCTGGTGCTGGCGACCGCGGCGGGCGGATTGCGAAAGCTGTTGTTACGCTACGACGGCCACGCCGACCGCCCGATTATCGCGTCGGTACCGACCGCCACCGACAGGTCCGACCGGGTCAGCGGCAACGAGATCAGCGGTTTGTCGATTTCGTTGCCGGTGCACGTCGCCGACGCGAAAGAGCGGGCGCGGTTGGTGGCGCTGGCGACCCAGATCGCCAAGGAAGACCATGAGATCCTCGGCCCACGCCTCTACGGCCAATTGATGGCGTACTTGCCGACAGCGATTGCCCCGGCGGCATTTCGGTGGCTGGGTCAGCGCGACGCGCCGAACAAGATGATGAACGTGGCGGTCTCCAGCGTGGCCGGGCCGCGTGAGCGCGGCCACTTCGGCGGCGCA
>DASQSQ010000284.1:0-3132 GCA_035642315.1 Mycobacterium sp. | reverse complement strand
CCGAGCAACGCAAAACCCTGGTCATCTTCGATGAGATCCATCATGGCGGTGACGCCAAGACCTGGGGTGACGCAATTCGCGAGTCCTTCAGCGACGCCACCCGCCGACTTGCCTTGACGGGCACACCGTTTCGTAGTGACGACAGCCCAATCCCGTTCGTCACCTACACGTCCGGCGCCGATGGATTGCTGCGTTCGCAAGCCGACCACACCTACGGCTACGCCGAAGCTCTTGCCGACGGTGTGGTCCGGCCGGTGGTGTTCCTCGCCTACTCCGGACAGGCGCGCTGGCGGGACAGCGCCGGCGAAGAGCACACGGCACGACTGGGCGAGCCGCTGTCCGCCGAGCAGACCGCGCGGGCGTGGCGCACAGCGCTGGACCCCGCCGGCGAATGGATGCCCGCGGTGATCGCGGCTGCCGATGAGCGGCTACGCCAGCTGCGCACGCACGTGCCCGACGCCGGCGGCATGATCATCGCCTCGGACCGAACCGCGGCCCGCGCATACGCGGCCCTGCTGAAGAAGATGACCTCAGAAGCGCCCACGGTCGTGCTATCCGACGACCCCGGATCGTCAGCCCGCATCACCGAATTCGCCGAGAGCACCAGCCGGTGGCTAGTCGCGGTGCGCATGGTCTCCGAAGGCGTCGACGTACCCCGCCTGTCAGTCGGGATCTACGCCACGAGTGCGTCGACGCCGTTGTTCTTCGCACAGGCCGTCGGCCGGTTCGTCCGGTCTCGCCGGCCGGGCGAGACCGCCAGCATCTTCGTGCCATCGGTGCCGAACCTGCTGCAGCTCGCAAGTGAGCTGGAAGCCCAGCGCAACCACGTGCTCGGCCAACCGCATCGCGAAGCCGACGATCCCCTCGACGGCGATCCCGCCGTCAGGACGCAAACCGAAAAGACAGAAACAGACAACGGTTTCACCTCATTGGGCGCCGACGCCGAACTGGATCAGGTCATCTTTGATGGATCCTCGTTCGGCACCGCTGCCCCGGCCGGAAGCGACGAGGAGGCCGACTACCTGGGCATCCCCGGGTTGCTTGACGCCGACCAGATGCGCGCTCTGCTGCACCGCCGCCAAGACGAGCAGCTCCAGAAACGGGCCGCTGCCGGGCAGGCGGCACCCCCAGCGCCAGGGCCGACGTCAGGGTCCATGCACGGTCAGCTGCGCGAGCTGCGCCGCGAGCTCAACACGCTGGTGTCGATCACCCACCACCGCACCGGCAAACCACACGGGTGGATCCACAGCGAACTCCGCCGCCGCTGCGGAGGCCCACCGATCGCCGCTGCGACCCGCGACCAGCTCAAGGCACGCATCGAAGCCTTGCGGCAGCTGAATTCCGAGCAGTCTTGACGCGCGCCGTGAAGCCCCGCAAGGACCTAGTCGCCGAGGGGCTGGTCGACCACTGCGTCCGCTGAAGCGCCCAACACAGCCAACAGGTGCTCCTCCACCGCGGATCGCGCGGCTTTGTTGCGGTCCCCGTTCAACTCCGCCGCCCCGGATTCGGCCCCAGACTCGTCTAAGGACTCGACCGGCACTCCCACACAGAACACATCGGCCGCCGTCGATCCGAACGTATTGACCTTCGCCCAAGCGATGTCTGCTCCTGCACGCTCCAGCGCCTGCGCCAGTAACGCGAGCAGGCCGATCCGGTCCATGGCGCGGACTTCGACGACAAGTTGGCCGGGTACGGCGGTGTCGAGCCACAGAATGCGGGGCGGTGCGGTCGAACGCGTGAGGGGCGCCCCCGCCTGAATCTCCCCGGCCCGAGCCGTCGCCGAGCTCGCGGCGTCGCTGTCACGCTTCTCCAGCGTGCCGAGGACGTCAACGTCGCCATTGAGAGCACCGACGAACTGCTGACGCAGCAGGTCGGCCGCGGGCGGGGAACCGAAAAGCGGCGAAACCACGAATTCAGCGATCGCAACACCCTCGTGGACGTTGACCGACGCCGAGTGAACTCGCAGCGAGTTCAGCGCCAGCACGGCGGCGGCCTTCGACATCAATCCCCGCGCGTCCGGGGCAACCATCACCGCCTGGATACGCCCGCGGTCGCCAGGCTTGATCTCCACATGCACCCCGTGGTCGGCTGCCAGTGAAAGATAATGGGGCGTAGTCGGTTCGGCCTGGGACAGCGGCTCACCTGCCATCACCATCCGGCAGCGGCGCACCAGGTCCTCGATCAGGCCCGCCTTCCAGTCGCTCCACACCCCGGGGCCGGTGGCCTTCGAGTCCGCCTCTGTCAGCACGTGCAACAGTTCGAGCAGTTGGGGATCCCCGCCCAGAGCCTCGGACACGGCCTCGATGGTTTTGGGGTCGTTGAGGTCGCTTCGGGTAGCCGTAACGGGCAGCAGAAGGTGATGACGGACCAGCTTGGAGAGCGTGTCGATGTCCTGGGGCGACAGCCCCAGCCTCTCGCCGATCGGGATCACCAATTCGGCCCCGAGCACACAGTGATCTGTGCCCCGCCCCTTACCGATGTCGTGCAGCAGCGCACCAACCGCAAGCAAGTCCGATCGCGCAACGCGAGTGGTCAGCGGCGCCGCATTAACAGCGGTTTCGACGATATGACGGTCCACGGTCCATTTGTGGGAGACGTCGCGCGGCGGAAGGTCGCGGACCGCGTCCCATTCGGGCAACAGCCGGCCCCACAACCCGGTGCGATCAAGTGCTTCGATCGTGTTCACTGCCGTAGGGCCGGCCAAGAGCACGACCAGTAGGTCGTCTAATGCCTCCCGCGGCCAAGGAGTTGGCAAGTCCGGGACGCTAGTGGCCAGCCGATTCAGCGTGGCGGCGCCGATGGGCAAGCCGGTGTCCGCCGACGCGGCAGCCACTCGCAGCACGAGGCCGGGATCGGTTTGGGGTTTGGCCTCGCGGGCAAGCACGATTTCGCCGTCATACTCGACCACGCCCTCGTCCAGCGGTCGCCGCTTCGGGCGCCGCACCAAAGCCGAGATGCCGCGTCGGGGCAATGCGTTTTGCGCGGTCCTCAGCCCGGTTTCAGCGTGGTACGCAATGGTGCGGCCGGCATCTG
This sequence comes from Mycobacterium sp., assembly GCA_035642315.1. GTDB lineage: Bacteria > Actinomycetota > Actinomycetes > Mycobacteriales > Mycobacteriaceae > Mycobacterium. The sequence goes on along the minus strand of DASQSQ010000284.1, from coordinate 99 downwards.
ACAGCATGCGTGCCAAGGCGAATCGGTCACCAACGCCCAAGGCGGCGCTGACCTCGTCGCCGAACTGGGCCAGCAGCTGCTCACGCCCGCTACCAGACA
>DASQSQ010000283.1:0-6626 GCA_035642315.1 Mycobacterium sp. | reverse complement strand
GTTCACCCGCTACGTGGAGCGCTTCTTGACGTGAAGGCCGGTCGACCTAGGTCGCGACCAGGGGCTGGTCCGGGGCCGGAGGTGCGTCAGGGGCCGGCGGCGGAGGTGCGTCAGGGGCCGGCGGCGGGGGCGCGTCAGGGGCCGGCGGTGGCGGGGGAGCATCGGGAGCCACCATGTTCACCAGAACGGCACCTGGCGGCGGTGGGGCATCCGCTGGTGCGTCGGGACCCACCGGCAAGTACATGTGATGGTTGAACTGGGGCTGGTAGGCCCCGCCACCACCAATGCGCACGCCGCCGCCTTCACCGCTGGCAACGGGCGTGCCATCCGGCAGCGTCACCGCGGTGTGACCGCCGTTCCAGCCGATTACCAGGGCGCCCGGGGCGGTTCCATATTTGAAGCCGCGTGCCAACAAGGCTGACTCTTCGTTCCCGGTGTTGAACCGCTGAGCCCACGCCGGCCGGTCGGTAGCGACATTCGATACCAAGGAGGCCAGACCCGAACAGTCCGTTCCGGCGGGCGAATAGCCGTGGCTATACGGCGTGCCCGACATCTGTTGAACCAGAGTCATGATCGCTTCTAAAAACATGCGCCGGGACGTTAACAACAAGATCAAAAACAGCCAAAATTTGTGGTAGCCGTCACTTTTCGGGTTACTGAATGACCTACGCTATATTTTCGCGCAAAAAGTGCTGGTAGATAAAGTTTTACAAGTCGCTATTGGACACGCACGAAAGGTTAAGTAATTCTTCACTTTTCACCGATATTGGTCTCAGTTCTGCAAACCATACGACTGAAACGGTTTCAACGAAAGACTTATTTACGCTGGTGAGCGATATTGCGGTGCAATGCCTTTGTGCAGCGCGTTCGCGTGCCGTCGGTCACAGCACGGTGTCGTTCGCCGCTACTCCGCCGGTGGCAGTTGCCGTGGGCCGTTAGCTGCACGCACCTCGGGTGGTCCCTCACGTTCGGTCAGACCACGTTGGGACTCATGCTGCGCCAACGCTAAATCGTCCACATGCTTTGCCGATAGCCGTTCTGGCGTCACGCGTTGCGCTGCGATATGTTGCGCGCCAGAGTGATCGCCGTCACTTGCATCGACGCCAGCTGATCTACCCGAGGACCCTTGGCCGGCACTCTCCTCGCTATTGACGGTGACTCTGTGCGTACGCCTGAACGAGAAGGTGATTTCCTCGACCTCCTCGAATACCTGGCGTGCGGTGCGCAACGGGTGAGTCGAGGTATCGATTGCGCGGGCAACGAAGCCCGGAACCAGCGGACGAATCCAGCGGGCAGCGGCTTTGGTGACGTCGGGAATGGTCGGAATCGACGGAGTGGCAGGCACGTCGCGTGTTTCGACCGTCGCGGGCAAGTTGGGTGTCTCGTCGGCTGTCGCTGCTGCGTCGGGCAATTCGATCGCGGCCAGGCTCGCGGCCTCCGCCTCAGCGGCGATCGGCAGGTAAATGTCTTCGGCCACCGGCTCAGCGGCGTGTTTCGGGCCCTCGAGCTCGGCGTTCACTCGCCGACGAAGCTGCGCGCGGTCGATCTCGGTCTGCGCATCGACGGCCATGCGGGCCTGGACGAGTTGCTGTTCGGCCCACAGGGTTTCGGCGGCCACGCGCACCTCGGCTCGTTTGACGGCGATCGCGGTCTCCGCGTCGAGCTCGGCGCGCTCGCGTTCGGCACGGGCTGTCGCGTGGCGGTCATGGGCGGTTTCACCGCGCCACAACCGCAGGATCAACGGCAGCAGGCTCAGCAATACGAAGAACGCGATGGTGAGGAGTCGCAACATCAGTGCGCCGGCGCCGGCCAACGTCAAGCCCTGCATGGCGAGCCACCGCGCGGCCAGGCCGTGATCAGCGTCCGCGATCACCGATTGGCGCGCTTGGGATAGGGCGTGCTCGCCGTCGGCGATCTTCGGATCTAGTCCAGCGGCTTGACGATCGCGAGTGGCGATGGCGGTGTCCAACTCCTGCTGGGAGTCCGCGAGAAGCTCGTTGGCCGTTCGGGTTTCCGGTCCAGACCCGGGCACTCCGGTGATACGGGTCTGCGGGCAGGCCGGGGTCGGATGATATTCGCAGCGCGCGACGACCAGCGCTTCGTCCCGGTGGACGCGTGCGGTGTCGACGGCTTTGTCGAGCGCGACCCGGGTGTTGCGCAGCTGCGCCAAGTTCGTCGATGCCTGCACGACCGCCGGTGCCGAATCGGCATTGCGTGCGGCCTGCAATGCCAGCTGGCGGTCGATCGACCCGGAGAAGATCGCCAGAGCCGCGAACTCGCCGACGACGATGCCGACGGCAACCGCCACCAGTCCACGTCCCACGATTCCGCGAAGCCCACGTATCGGCCCGCTCGCGACGCCGCGGATGATCGCGCCGACGAGCACGCCGAACACCAGGGTGAACGGCAGGACGGCCAGCGCGGGCCAACGGGTCGCTTCCAGCACGGCGAGCGTCGTCAGCAGCCAGGCCAGTGCTGCATTGAGGATTACGACCACGCCGGCGATTGCATGTGCCGACCTCTCGTGCTGTTCGTCGAGTTCGCGGCGCTCTCCGCCGCCTACCCAGGTGAGCATCAGACTCAAACACCTCCAGGATCTGCCAGCCTGACAGGCCAGGGCCGGGATAGAAGAATAAGTGGGTGACTGTGTGGCGCGGTTAACAGCGCGACCAGAATCGCCCAGGCTGGTTCGCGCCGGTGCGACTGCCGAATTCTCTCATAACCGCCGCCGCGCAGGCCGCCACCGCCGTACGTTTCGTGAAGAAAGTGCAGGGAAAGGAGCGCGGTATGACTGTGCGGCGGTTCGTTCTGGTGCTGGGGGCAGTGGCCCTGGTCGTCGGGATCATCGGACTGTTGGTGCCGGTCTCGGTCTCGAACGGCAACGGCGGCAACCTCGGATGCGGAAACGCGGCGATCTCGAATTTGTCCAGTGCGCGCGAGGCCAACAACAAATCGGTGGCCAGCATTCCGATTCTCAATCAGATCGTCCCGCACACCGATTTCGTCGCCGAATGCCAGTCAGCACTTTCCGGCCGGCGGTCGTGGACTATTCCGGTGACCGTGATCGGCGCGATCGCAATTGTCGGAGCACTTTTCGTGCGAGGAGGGCTCAGCTCTTCGCGACGCGTTTGATCATCCTCACCGTGGCCCGCTCGATTGTTTCGCGCTTCGCCTCAGGCGTTCGCTGACGTTTGATTCGGCGCAATGCCGGGGCGATGGTGATGCCTTGTTCATAGCCGGTGATCACCCGTGGATCCACATAGGAGCGCCGCGCCACCGCCGGCGTGTTGCCCAATTCGTCAGCGACGGCGCGCATCACGGCCGCTTCTTCGCGACGGCGAGCCGTTTTTGAGGTCGGCTCACGCGCGATGGCGAACGCCTCGGCGGCCAGCACCGTACCGTGCCAGGTTCGTAAATCCTTCACGCTGAACTCGTCGCCCACGAGCTGCCGAAAGCGGTCGTTGAGGTCGTCGGCATGCACCTCCGACCAGCCGCCTGAAGTCCGGTAGGCGAGCAGCCGGGGCGTTGTCGTTTCGGCGCGCAGCAGCGATCGCACCGCTCGGATCACCAGCGGGTCTTCCAGGGAAACGGTCCGGCGCACCCCACTTTTCGCGGGATAGTCGAATTCCACGCTGTCCCGGTGCACATGCACGTGGTCACGAAGCAAAGTGGCCAGTCCGAAGCTGCCGTTCTCCTGGGCGTACTCCTCACCACCGGCCCGGAAATAGCCCTGATCGATCAGATGCTGAGCGAGTGCCAGCACTCGATCGCGACCCAAACCGCGGCCACGCAGGTCGGTGAGGAGGTGGAGGCGCCAGTCCGGCAGGTGGCTGGCCAAGCTGACCGCCCGGTCGTACTTCTCTTCGGACCGCTCGGCCCGCCATCGCTCGTGGTAGATGTACTGCCGACGGCCGGCGGCGTCAGTGCCGACCGCCTGGATGTGGCCATTGGGGTACGGGCAGATCCACACCTTCTTCCACGCCGGCGGAATCACCAGCGCCTCGATCCGTGTCAACGTCTCGGTATCGACCGAGTCGCGGGCATCTGCCGCAGTCGAGACATAAGAAAAGCCGCGGCCCCGATGAAGGCGACGAAAACCGGGGCCGTCGACAACGCTCTTGCGCAACCTCACCTGAGCCCCTCGCTACGGGCAGCCGGCCGTTTTCATCCGCACTGATTTACCCACGGCGTCAGTTGCCTAACACCACTGGCAGAGGCGGCTTCGGCCGACACGATCGGATCAGCCGCGGTGTTTGAAGGCGGCGTGAGACGGTATCTATTTATGCAGGGCTACGACTACGTGAGCTACGAGACTTTCGGACGGCGATTCTTCGAAGTCGCCGTGACGGAGGAGCGTGTCGGCGCCGCCTTCGCCGCGTTCGCCGGCAACGAGTTCGACATGCCCCCGATGGCCCAGGGTCCGGGCAAGATCGCCAAAGTCAGCGCCAGAGTGGCCATCAAGGAGCCTCAGGTCAGCCGCAACGTCGACGACAGCATCACTTTCGACATCCACATCCCGCTTCTCATCGATCTGCTCCTTGACCTACGCCTCGACAAACAGCGGTTCAAGGTTGACGGTGACATCGCGCTGACCGCGACAGCGCGCGCGGCCGAACCGCTGCTGTTGATCGTCGACGTCGCCAAGCCGCGGTCGTCGGACATCACCGTGCACGTGTCGTCGACAAGCATCCGCGGCGAACTGTTGCGAATCATCGCCCGCGTTGACGGCGAGATCCGGCGCTTCATCGCGCAATACGTCAGCGAGGAGATCGATTCTCCGCAATCGCAAAAGGCGCAAGTCATCGACGTCGCCGAGCAACTCGACCAGACCTGGACCGGTATCTGACCGCCTGGTTTATTCCGCAGCCGCAGCCGGGTATGCCGCATCGGTGGCACGGGTAGATGTCTCGACGTCGTCGGATCTGGCGCCGGAATCAGCATGGAAGCTTGCGTGCGATTTGAACCGGTTCGGCGACTGGATGACGATATTCGCAGGTTGGCGTGGTCCGGTTCCTGACAAGATCGGCAAGGGCACCAAGGTGTCGTCGTGCATCAAGGTGAAGGGTTTTCGCAACGTCATCCACTGGACGGTCACCCGGTACGAAGAGCCGCAAGCGATCGAATTGTCTGGCCGCGGCCGCGGCGGGATCCGTATTGCGGTGGCGATGACGGTCACCGAGAACCATCCCGGGTCAACTTTTCATCTGACCGCTGATCTGACCGGAGGCCTGCTGAACGGGCCCATCGGCCGTCTCGTCGCGAGGATCATCAAGTCCGATGTGCATGACTCGGTGTGCAACTTGGCCGCGTTGCAATGACTTTCGCGACGCGCAAGCTAGCCCGCTTCGCTGTGGCTGCTCCGCCATTCCCGTTGGACCTGACGGACCCGTCTCGATTCCATGCCGAGCCACGCGAAGCCCGCGCCGGTCGCGAGCAATGCGACGGCGATCGCGTCGATTCCCACCGTGACCTGTCGTTGGGCAAAGCTGGCCAGACAAACCACCATTGCCACCACGCCGACGGCTAAGAGAAGGAGCCCGGGCGTCTTCACGCCGCTCTTCATCGATTCGCCGGCGCGCGGCCGCGTGGTTCGGTGGTGGTCGATAGGGTCGCGTGAGGTGTCTCCCATGCGGACCGACTACCCCGATCTTGAAGCGAGAAAACGACTCGTCAGGCGGAACGAACGAAACCGGCCATCAAGGCGCGCATGGATAGCGCGACCGCCTGCCTGGTGGCGACGGGATCGTCAGAGTTGGCGATCAGCATCGCGCCGCGATTCAGCGCACCGAACAGTAGTCGGGTGACGGTCTCCGGATCGTCGACTCGAAGTGCGCCGGCTTCGGTCGCGGCCCGAAGCCCCGCAACGATGACAGCGAATGCGTAGCGCTCATCCAGTTCGGTGAAGCGCGCAAGCCCCAGCACACCGGGGCCATCCAGAATGAGGATGCGCTGTATGTCTGATTCCAACATGGCGTCGAGGAACGTCTCGAAGCCGCGCGCCAGCACGTCGAGGTCATCGGTTGCATCCTGCGCGGCTGCCATCGACGCGGCCATCAGTTCGGTGTGGGCATGCTCGAACACCGCCTCGAAAAGTGCGGTCTTGGTGGGGAAGTGGTGGTAGAGCGCGCCGGTTGTGACCCGGGCGGCACGCGCCAGATCCTCCACGGACGTCTGCCGAAATCCTTTCTCGCCGAATAACTCTCGGCCCGCGCGGATCAGCGATTCCCTGGTCTGCGCAACCTGCTGGGCACGCAACGACGACGGCTGCGGTGTCGACTCGGACATGACTCCCACTCCCGTTGCGCGGATCGCTACAGCCTATTGACATAGCGTCGCTATGTGGCATAGTGACATTATCTTAGCCCAGTCCGATGGAAGGTTGCTCCTGATGAAAACCGTCCCCGCGACGCCCGCCGGGCCCATCAACGACGTCCGCCGCGCCGATGCTCAGGCCAGATCCGCACTGGCCGCCGCCGTTGCCCGCAGCGCCCAACTGTGGCGCAGCGTTGCCGACTCGTCAGCGCCGGTGCCGGGGCTAGCGTGGTCAGCCGGCCAGACGGCAGCGCACGTTGTCGCCGACATGGGTGAATACACCGAAGTGCTGACCAGGCATGTGAACGGCGAGA
>DASQSQ010000282.1:0-6494 GCA_035642315.1 Mycobacterium sp. | reverse complement strand
GTCCCCGGCTCCGAGGGCTGCCCGGAGATCGGCCAGAGCGGCGCGGATCGTGGTATCGAGCCCGCGTTGGGGCTCGTTGATCCAGTCGTCGACGGCGGCTATGAAGACCGTGGTGGCCGCCTGGGCGGCGAGGGCCGCATGTCGGCTGGGGACACCCCGGCAGACCAGCGCGTCGGTGACCGCTGCGGATATCTGGGCCATCTTCAGCAGGTCTCGCTCGCGCAATTCCGGGGAGGAGTCGATGATGGTGCGGCGGGCACGAGCCAACTCGGGGTAGTCCGCGATCTGGGCGCCGGCGCGCGTGAACGCATGCACGGCAGCGTCGAGTGGGCTCAGGTCGCGGCCCGCCTCGGTCAGCGCGGCCTGGACGCTCGCCTGGAGTGCGTCGGCGCTGGCAAACATCACCTCTCGCTTGTCGGCGAAGTGGTTGAAGAATGACCGTTTCGTCAGACCGGCGCGTTCAGCGATGTCCGCCACCGTCACATCGTCGTACCCGCGCTCGATGAACAGCGTCATCGCCGCTTCCTGGAGGCGGCCTCGGGCGTCGGGTGGCCATCGGACCATGAGACCCGAGTTTAGTCGAAGTGATTGCATTTGGTGAAATCGCACGCTAGTGTGATTGCACACGGTGCAGTCGCTTGGGATGCCAGCTCCCTGAGCCCTGCCAGCATTCGGTCGAACAAGGAGCAGTCATCATGAGCACAGCACCCACATCCCCCCTTGCCATCGCCGTCATTGGTGCCGGGCGCGTTGGCAGCGCCTTCGCCTACCAGCTCGGCCTCGGTGGCCACAAGGTGATCCTGGTCGCCCGGCGCGGTTCCCGGCGCCTATCCCAGCTGCAGCGCGATGGCGGGATCGTGCTGACCACGGGCGAGCGCGCCGATGTCACGGCCGTCGACCACCTCGACGAGCGGGAGCCGTTCGATCTGGTCATTGTCACCGTGCTCGCGCACCAGGTCGGCGCGCTGCTGCCCGCCCTGCAGCGCAGTCGGGCCCGCTGTGTGCACTTCATGTTCGTCACCCCCCAAGCCGAGCGCCTGCGCGCCGCGGTCGGCGCGCACCGCGCCACGTTCGGCATGGCCGCCGTCCTGGCGACGCTCGACCGCGACGGCAGGCTCGGGCTAACGATCCCCAGGACCAAGGCCATGCAGGGCGACCAGCGCTGGGTTGACCTGTTCCAGACCGCTGGCATGCCGTCGGTTCTGCAGCAGGACATGGGACGCTGGCTGCGCTCTCAGACGCCCCTGACGATAGCCATGGAGGGCGTCGCGGTCGCCGGGATGCGGCACAAGCGCGGGGCCACCCTGGCAGAGGCGAAGACCGGAGCCCGGGCACTGCGCGGCGGGTATGCGATCCTGCGCGGGCTGGGAGAGACCCCCTATCCGGGCTCGAAAAACCAGATCAGCCGCGCACCACTGTTCCTGCTGACGCGCATCTTGCGGGCCGCATCCCGCAGCAAATACCGCGAGACACTGGGGAATTCCGCCGAGGAGTGCCGCGGGCTCATCGACCTGTTAACCGCCGAAGGCAGGCACGACCCGGCGCTGCGCGACGCGGTCGACGCCATGGTGGCTGTCCTGCCCAGTGAGGTCGGCGACCGCCGCACGGCGCCCAGCCCGCGCGCCTGAGGACACGCGACCACCAGAAGAAGACGCTGATGAACTTCGGACCATACGGACCCACCTATCCCGACACCACCTACGTTGCGCATGCCTACCCCGAGTCGTTGTTCGACACCGGCGAGGTAGCGCTGAACTACGCTGTCGCCGGTCCCACCGCCGGGCCGGCTCTGCTGCTCGTGCCGCCGCAGGCGAGTTCGTGGTGGAGCTACGAGCGGGCCATGGGATTGCTGGCGGACGACTTCGAGGTCTTCGCCGTGGACCTGCGCGGCCAGGGTCGGTCCACGCGGACCCCGGGGCGCTACACCCTGGACAATATGGGCAACGACGTGGTCCGGTTCATCGCCGGACGGATCGGGCGCCCGGTGATCGTGGCCGGCAATTCCTCTGGCGGCCTCATCGCGGCATGGCTGTCCGCCTATGCACCGCCCACCATGATCCGCGCGGCCTACTACGAAGACCCGCCGCTATTCTCCGCCGAGATCCGGCCTCCCTGCGGCCAGGGCATGAGCCAGACCCACGGCCCGATGTTCAAGCTCATCAGCACCTACCTGGGCGACCAGTGGCAGGTCGGGGACTGGCGCGGATTGCAGGCCGCCCTTACCCGCGACCTGACCCCCGCGCTGCTGCAGGGCCTGGCGACAATGGCGGCGGGCAAACAGGGCCGCGGGAACCAGTCCTACGTCAGCGGAGACGAGCCGTCGCAAACCTTCAAGGAATACGATCCGGAATGGGCCCGCGCCTTCTGGACAGGCTCGGCCACCGCCTCGTGTGATCACGCCCAGATGCTCGCCGCGGTGAAGGTCCCGGTCCTGTTCACCCATCACTTCCGGCACATCGACGAGACGACCGGCCGGCTACAGGGCGCCATCTCCGACCTTCAGGCACGGTATGTCCGCGAGATCATCACGTCGGCCGGGCAGCGAGTCGACTACAAATCACTGCCCGACGCCGGCCACAACTTGCACCAGGTCGACCCGCAGACATACGCCCGGATCCTGCGCGACTGGGCCTGCGCACTCGACGACTGACCCGGCCTCGTGGAGCTGCGCTGTTTGCGGCGGCGGTATCGCTAGGAGACGAGCGCTGGCCTCTGCAGATGTTCGCGCACAGCGGCATTGAAGAAGTCTTGGCGCTCGAACTGCATCCAGTGCCCACAAAACGGGATCACCCGTAGCTCGGCGTTGGGGATGGACCGTAGCGCGTTGAGCGCCCATTTCCAGCGGGATGAAGTTGTCCTCCCTGCCCCACAGCAGCAGAGTCGGTGCGGTGATCTTGGGCATGTCCGGGTTGAGGTCGCCGGGCAGCATGTTCGTCGCGGCGTTGGTGGCAAGGATTTCCGGGTCACTCGCCGCAACGGTGCGCTCTCGCAGCAGTTCTTCGGTCAGCACGCTGGAGTCATACACCTGGAGTTCGGCGAACTCACGGATCAGCTGCTCCCTCGTGCCCTCCGCAAGCCATTGCGCGATCTTGAGAATCCCCACCGGTATGGCGGCCCTGCCACTGGGCCGGCGCGGTCCCGACAGCGGCCATCAGGGCGAGTCGGTCGACCTGGTCGGGATGGGCGGCGGCTCTCGCGGCCGCCGCCGCCGACGCCGCAGTCGGGGCAGAAGGAGCGGCCCGCATTCGTCGTGTGGATTCGTTCGGATCTGACCCGCGTATCGGCAACGGCCGTCGACGGGTCGGCTGCGCGAGCTATACGAAGCGTGCGGCACCGCGAAACAATTTGCGGCTCGAGGCAAGGCTCTTGAGGCTCTCGTCGACAACGTGTTTGCGGAAGACCTAACCGATGGCGCGGTTCGCAGGGAATCGATTTGAGCCTTGCCCGTCGAAGTGCGTCACCGTGCCACCCCCTTATCTGGCAGCGCGAGCCGCAATGCCCTCAGGGCGTAGTGCAACCTCGACTTCACGGTGCCTTCAGCAATCTGCAAGTCCTCGGCGATCTGCGCCGTCGTCCACCCCAGGTAGTACGCGCGTCGAACCACGGCGCGGTGCTCGGCAGACAGCTGTGCCATCGCGGCGCCGATCAGCATCCGGTCCCGCGCCGAGTTCACCTCATCTGAGCCGGCGTGCACGGGTGCAGCGGCGTCGTCCAACGACCTCACTTCGTTGCGGAACCGTGAGCTGCGGCGCTCGTCGATAATCATGTTGCGCGCGACGGTGAACAGCCAGGACCGTGTCGACCGCTCGCTGTCGTCGGTAACCTCTGGGTGCTGCCACGCGCGGAGCAGCGTCTCCTGTACGACGTCCTCGGCGCGGGCCCGATCACCGGTCAGCCGCAGCGCATAGCGCCACAAAGCGGCGGCGTGCTCGTCGTAGAGCGCCCGCACCGCCACGACATCCGGCTGCGCCATTACCCATTCTCCTATCGTTGACACGATCGGCTTTAGAGCGATCGTCAATGGCTGGTCATGGTGCTCGATCTCCCAATACGGTTGGTGGATATGCTCTTGGGTTTCACGCTCCGCCATATGGACGGTCATGTCCAAGACTCACCGCTGAACACGTGATAACCGACGCTTATCAACGCGAGCTGGCCGGCGACGCGACAACTCAAAAAGCGTCATAAATCCAGCGTGCGCTCAGCTGGCTTTGCTGGGAAAATCTTGACAATCTATTGACGGCGAGAGGCGCTTTCTTTGCACCATCAACCGATGACTGCAACCTCGGGGTACTCCCAGGAGGACGGCGAGAATGGTGACTACTACTGAGAACAGCAGCAGCAGAGGATTGCGACAGGCCCGAAAGTCGAGCCCGGTAAGCGCGGTCGCTAGCAACCATCGATATCAGAAGTTATCCATGGGTTGTTCGCCACGCGTCTGCGCGAGGCGGGCAGCTGCCAGCAACTGATCTTCGTCGTGCAGGCAGCCGCAACCGCGCCGCCAGGTCACGTACCGACATGCCCAGCGGCGCGTCGAGGACGGAGGTCGCAATCCCGCGCGACTGTGGGATGCCGTAGATGGGGCCGGCGTGCCGCTCAAACTTGTCCCGCAAGCGGTCGTCGCTGATCCAGTTGCCCGGTTCGCCCAGCGGCAGATCAATTGTCGTGCCGATCTGTTCACCGCCGGCGTCGATGATGAGAGTGCTGCCGTTTTTGGGCAGATTGGCGTCTTGGTCGACGTCGATGTGCGCTGCAATCTCAGCGATGTCGGGATCGGTGAGGCGTTGGTAGGTTGACCAGTCGATGTGGCCGTCGAGCCAGGCTGCTGCGACTTGGAAGTACACGCTGAATTGGGCGTCGACGGTGTTGGTCGGCTTGATTTTTCGGGGTTCGGGTTCGCCGACGATGGGGTAGGCGGTCGGGGAAAGCCACACCCTGATCTGTGCGTGGGGTCGCTGTTCGGCGCGAATATTGGTTCGCAGGGCGAGTGCAGCGTCGATCGCACCGTGCGTCCACCGGCATGAGGGATAGGGTTTGATCCCGGTCTGCAGCAGTATCCAGGTGCTGGCGAGCTCCTGGGTCAGCTGCTCAGGCTGCGCGGCGTCGGTGTAGCTGTGTAGCAGTCCGTATCGTCCCTCCAAAGGCTCGGCCGCCCCGATCACACCCGCTTGGGCCAGTTGGACACACAGCAGCCCGTCGTGCGCGGCGAATCCGGGATGCAGCCGCTTGTTCCAGGCACCGTTGGCGAGGTATTGCATGCTGCCGGCGGCCTTGCTCAATGCCAGGCCGAACGCTGACCCCGTGGTTTCGGCGTCGAGGCCGCGCAGCCGAGCGCTGACCGCGACGGCCCCGAAAATGCCTGCCAGAGCGGTGATGTGGAACCCTCGGTCGTAGGCCGATGGGCCCAGCGCTGCTCCGACGCGGCAGGCCACCTCATAGCCGAGGGCGAGCGCGTCGTAGAAGGTGGCCATATCGACACCAACGCGCTCGGCGTCGGCGAGTGCGGCGGCGATGACCGGCGCCCCGGGGTGACCTATCTCGACGATATTGGTGTCGTCGAAATCCATGGAGTGGGCAAAAGTGCCGTTGAGGAACGCGGCGTAGAGAGGGCTACGGGTCTGCGCCTGCCCAACGACGGTGCCGCCAGCGCCTGCGTCGAGCTTGTCGACCGCGGCGCGGACCGGACCTGCGTTTTCGGCATGGTGGCCGGCGAACGCGGTGATGCCGATCCAGTCGAGCATCAGCCGCCGCAGGCGGGCGATAACCTCGTCCGGTATCAGTTCCGGCGGTGTGGCCGCGACGAATTCGGCGAGTGTCGGGCGGGGATGCTGGTCGAAGTCATGCGGTTTCATGGCGTGAGTGCTCTTTCAGTAGGACCGCGGCAGACCCAGGACGTGTTGCCCCAGGAAGGCCAGGATCATGTTGTTGTTGACCGGTGCGACCTGATAGACGCGGGTCTCGCGGAATTTGCGTTCGACGTTGTATTTGTCGACGAAGCCATACCCGCCGTGAGTATCGAGGCAGATGTTCGCGGCCCGCCAGCTGGCCTCCGAGGCTACGAACTTGGCAGCGTTGGCTTCTGCGCCGCACTTTTCGCCCGCGTCGAACAACTCGGCGGCGCGGTTGCGCATCATGTCCGCGGCGAGTACCTGGGTGTAGGCGCGGGCAAGCGGGAATTGCACGCCCTGGTTGGCGCCGATGGCGTGGCCAAACACCTTGCGGTTGTTGGCGTATTCGATGGCGGTGTCGAGGAACCAGTAGCCGTCGCCGACGGCCTCGGAGGCCAGCAGGATCCGTTCGGCGTTCCAGCCGTCGATTACATAACGGAACCCTTGGCCCTCTTCACCGATCAGTGCTGAGGCGGGGATGCGCATCTGCTGGTACCAAACCTGATTGGTGGCGTAGTTGAACATGGTGCGCACGGGTTCGACCACCAATGTCTCGGGCGCGTTGGCGCGAACGTCACGCAGATCGACAAGAAACAGGCTGATGCC
>DASQSQ010000281.1:0-7091 GCA_035642315.1 Mycobacterium sp. | reverse complement strand
GCCCGCTCTCGGGCGGCTGACCCTCAGCCCTGTTCGAGGAGCTGCAGCAGGTAGCTGCCGTAGCCGGATTTCAGCACGGACTGGGCGCGCTCGGCCAGCTGGTCGTCGTCGATGAAGCCCATCCGCCACGCGGCTTCTTCGGGGACGCTGACCTTCAGGCCCTGCCGACGTTCCAGGGTGCGGACGTAATCGCTGGCGTCCAGCAGCGAATCGAACGTCCCAGTGTCCAGCCAGGCCGTGCCACGGGCGAGCACCTCGACGCTTAGCCGACCCTGATTGAGGTAGGTCCGGTTGATGTCGGTGATTTCCAATTCGCCGCGCGCCGAAGGTCGCAGGCCCCGGGCGATCTCGATCACGTCGTTGTCGTAGAAGTACAGGCCGGGTACCGCGTAGTGCGATTTGGGCGTGGCCGGTTTCTCTTCGATCGACAATGCGATGCCGTCCGGGCTGAATTCGACCACACCGTACGCCGAGGGGTTGGCCACCCAGTAGGCGAAAATCGACCCGCCACTGACTGATTGGAGCCGCTGGAGGTTGGTACCCAGACCTGGACCGTGGAAGATGTTGTCGCCCAACGCCAAAGCAACTGATCCGCTACCGATATGGTCGGCGCACAGGATAAAGGCCTGGGCCAAACCCTCGGGACGATGTTGCACCGTATAGCTGATGTTGATGCCGAAGTCCTTGCCGTCGCTGAGCACTCGTTGGAATGCCGGCGCATCGTGGGCGGTGGTGATCACCTGGATGTCGCGGATACCGGCCATCATCAGCGTGGACAGCGGATAGTAGATCATCGGTTTGTCGTAGACGTTCAGCAGCTGCTTGCTGACGCCCATGGTGATCGGATACAGGCGGGTGCCCGAGCCGCCGGCCAGGATAATTCCCCGCATCCCTTACTCCTCAGTCGACGAGATCGGCGTCGGTCAGCTCGGTGGCGGCTAGCGCGGACGCCAGGTCGTGGTGGCGAAACACCGAGGTGACGTGGTCGTGGACGATACGAAACGCTGACGCGACGGTGGTGTTGGCACCAGGGTCATCTGCGTTTCCGATCTTCTGTTCGACGACGACAACGCCGTCATGAACGTAGATTCTGCCCACTTCGGCCTGTCGCGGGCGGGCAGTTGCCCAATCGCGCAACGCGGCGTGGCCCTGCGCGGCACCGTGGGCGTCACCGACTTCGATGTCATCGCTGGACAGGGCCACCAAAGTGTCGATGTCGGACGCATTCAGCGCGTCATGCCAAGCCAGTACGGTGGCGATCTCCGATGTCGTCATGGTCTGCAACGTACCGTGTGCGCCGCTTTTAGAAGGGCGTGTGGTCGAGCCAGTGCTGCCATATCGCCGCGTCGCCCAAGACAGCGATATCGGTGTCGGCGACCGCAACTCGTCGCAGGACTGCCAGCAGCAGGTCGACGGCGCCGCCACGCAGCGCCACCGCGCCCTTGTCGTGACCGTGTGACCACGTGATGCGGCCCCCGTCGGCGCGGATGGTCCATTCACCGGCAGCTCCGAGACCGGGATCCGTGGCGTGTAGGTGAACGGTTTGGCCGTCTTGCAGTGGAAGCGGTGCGTCGTCGTGTCCGGCCACGGCCGCCACCCGCTCAAGCCATTCGCTGATGGCGTCGGCTGACAGCTCGGGCGTGAGCGTGTAGTCGAGCGTGAGCGCCAGTGCGGCATCGGCTCGATGCACCGTCGCCTCGTGCAGCCGGCGCCGCACCCACCAGTAGGCCGGGCGCGAGCCCAGAAATGTCCACACCGGGGTTTCCGCGCCGACATGTTCGACCGCGTCGATCAGCCGCTGCGCCCCACCGTGCAGCCAATCGATCGCCTCGTCGGGATCGGCTGGCGGTTTGCCGCCCTCGACGGTGCGCGGGTCGAGATAGTGGTCGACCCGGTCGGCGACGATCTGCGCCGCCCAGCGGTCACCGCGACCGACATGGCGGAACAGCTGGGAAAGACTCCAGCCGGGACAGGTCGGCACCGAAGTGGACGGGTCGCCACTGCGAATCAGCTGGCCGAAGGCGCGATTTTGCTCCAGCAGTGCTGCGGAGTAGTCCACGCGGTCAGGCTACGCGCCGTCCCAAGCAGTGCACACGCCAACCGGCCTGCTGCCACCGTGGCAGGTCAAGACAGTTGCGGCCATCGACAACGACGCGAGAGCGCACCCGGTCGGCAAGCAGGTCGGGGTCGAGGTCGACGAATTCTTTCCATTCGGTGAGGACAAGCACCGCGTCGGCTTTGTCGCAGGCTTCCTCCACCGAGACGGCGTAATTCAGCGTGGGAAACAGCCGCTGCGCGTTCTCCAGCGCTTTGGGGTCATAGACGTTGACCGCCGCACCGTTGAGCTGCAGCTGACCGGCGACATTGAGCGCCGGGGAGTCACGCACGTCGTCGGATTCGGGCTTGAACGCGGCGCCCAGCACCGCGATGTTGGCTCCCAACAGCGAGCCGCCGCAGGCGGCGGTGGCCAGTTCAACCATGCGGGTGCGCCGGCGCATGTTGATGTTGTCGACTTCCCGCAGGAACGTCAGGGCCTGGTCGGCACCCAGCTCACCGGCGCGAGCCATGAACGCGCGAATGTCTTTGGGTAGGCAGCCGCCGCCGAAGCCCAAGCCGGCGTTGAGGAATCGGCGCCCGATGCGTGGATCGTGCCCGAGCGCGTCGGCCAGCAAGGCGACGTCAGCACCGGCCGCTTCGCATACCTCGGAGATCGCGTTGATGAACGAGATCTTGGTCGCCAGAAAGGCATTCGCGGACACCTTGACCAACTCCGCGGTCTGCAGATCGGTCACCAGGAATGGCACCCCGGCATCCAGCATCGGCGCGTACAGCTCACGGATCGCCGCCTCGGCGCGCGTCGAACCGTCTTGTACACCAAGCACAATACGGTCGGGCCGCAAGGTGTCTTGCACCGCGAAACCTTCCCGCAGGAACTCGGGATTCCACGCCACTTCTACGTCGACACCGGGCGGCGCGGCCGCGCGCGCCCGCTGGACAAGCTCGGCAGCGGTTCCGACCGGCACCGTGGACTTGCCGACGATCACCGAGGCACGGGTCAACCGTGGTGCAAGCGTGTCGATTACGGCGTTGACGTGACTTAGGTCGGCGCCGTATTCGCCCCGCTTCTGCGGCGTGCCGACCCCGAGGAAATGAACGTCGGCGAACTCGGCGGCCATAGTGTAGTCGGTGGTGAACCGAAGCCGGCCAGCTGCGATGTTGTCGCTCAACATCTTTCGCAGGCCCGGCTCGTAGAACGGAACGTCACCGGACGCCAGCTTGGCGACCTTACCGGGATCAATGTCGACGCCGACGACTTCATGCCCCAGTTCGGCCATCCCCGCGGCGTGGGTGGCACCCAAATAACCCGTACCGAATACGGAGCACCTCATACACCCGTGTGTAAGTTGCCGCAATGAGCTAATGGCATCGCTCTTCTGAGCGGCGGGCAAACGTCAGGTGACGGTTTGCTGTCGGAGGCTAAAAGCCCAGACCAGGCATCCCAAATCCGTGGCCGAAGCCGCCGTGGCCGCCGCCGGGGAACCCGCCGCCACCGGGGTAACCGCCGCCGCCCGGGTAGCCGCCGCCACCCGGATAACCGCCACCACCGGGGTAGCCGCCGTGGCCAGGCCCCCATCCCCCGGACGGGGGTCCCAGGACTCCCGGTATTGGAATGGGAATCGGAACCGGGATGGGCGCTGCGGGAGGCGGAGCAACCGGCGCCGGGGCGGGGGCCGGAGCCGTGGGAGCCGGAGCCGGGGCCGGAGCAGCCGGTTCTGGAGCCGGCGCGGGTGCGGCAGGTTCTGGGGCCGGAGCCTCGGGCGCCGGAGCCGCGGGAGCAGGCGCCGGCGGAGCAGCAGGAGCGGGTGCGGGAGCCGGAACAGCGGCGGGAGCCGGGGCTGCGGGTGCGGCGGGCGCTGGCTTCGCCGGAGCGACCGCATTGTGACCCGGTTCGGGCCGAACGGCGGCCGTCGGGCGCATGCTGATCGCCAACGCGACCACTAGTGCCGCAGCGCCGACCACGAAAATCGCGGCGACCGCGCTCACCACCAAGAACAGCGGTCGGCGGCCGCCGTCCCGGGGAATAACAGTGGTGACGCCGGTATAGCTGCCAGTCGGTAACTGCTCGTCCGCAAGTGCGGTGTAGGCATCAGCGTCGTCGTCCGCAAGCGCGCTGTAGGCCAGGGCTTGCTCACCGGTCGCGCCGTCGCGGGCGACGTCGAAAAACCCGGGAGCGACGGCGTATGGGTCGATCGCGCCGGTGCCGGGATCTTGGGCGTAGGCCAGCGCCGCGGTCGACGAGGAGAACAACGGTGCATTCGCCGAGGCCAGTGCCGCGCCGCGGGCCAGCGCCGTCTCCGGCTCCTCGGGCGCACTCACCGTCAGCGCGGTTGCCGCCTCCAAGTGCGGCTTGATCGGCGCGATGTCGACGCCGGAGCCGACGACGAACAAACCATCTGGCCGCGTCTCCAGCGCCTCGGCGCCGGACGCCATCGCTGACAGCTCGGCGATCGGATCGCTGCCGGGGTGTAGCGGCTGGCGGTGCACATCGGTGATCGACCCATCGGCGGTGTTGACCAGGGCCAGCGTGGCGGTGTCCGGCTCGACGAACAGCAGGCCAGTCTGGGCATAGCCGACGGAGTTGCCGACGACCTGCGCCAGCGCCGCGGCGGCCAAGAACGACGACACCAGCATGACGTTCTCGACCTTGCGCGCCGCCAGTGCGTCACGCAGTGCAGCGGCCTCAACCGGATCCGTCCAGGTCACACCCGTCGACCGCAGCTGGTAACCACTTTCGGTGGCACCTTCTTGGGTGCCCAGGATCGCTGAGACCACCTGGTCGGCCGCGCTCACGGTTGGTGCGTCGGCCGTGTTGACGGCGAAGCCCTCTTCATCGACGGTGACGCCGTCGGCGTTTTCGCCCTCAACGAGAACCATGCGGACCGCAGTGGGCGCCATCGACACGCCAAGTACGGTGTCCACTTTCCCTCCAAAGCTGTTCGCTTGCTGACCGGGCCCACCGGGAACTGATCGCCGTATCGGGCCAGTGCACTGCAGGATTGCCGAGTTCCATGCGTTCTGGCGGCTGCGACACGGACCGTTCCGCCGGTCTTTGCCACTTCGACCCTACATAGAGCCGGACCGGGCGACCATGGGTTGATCGGACTATCGCCCAGATTTACCCGCGGCCGTGACCGTGTCCACCGCCGAAACCATGGCCCCAGCCGCCACCGCCGTGGCCCCAGCCGCCACCGCCGTGCCCCCAACCGCCACCGCCGCGGCCCCAGCCGCCACCGTCGTCGCCGTGATCGCCACCCCACGGGCCCACCGGCGGCCCGAAGATCCGCGGAAGAATCGGCGGTATCAGCGGCGGTGGCGCCGCAGGGACCGGAATCGGCAGCGGCGCGGGGATCGGAGCGGGAGCCGGCGCCCGAATAGGTGCCGGCGCCGGCGCAGCCGCATGGACCGGCACGGGAGCCGCCACCGGAGCCGGCGCGGGGACAGGGGCGGGTGCGGGTTGGACGGGCACCAGCGCCTTGGGCGCCGGGGCGGCGACATGCCTGGGGGCCACCACATTCTGGCTCAGGCTGGGCCGCGAGCTGACCGACGGCCGGATACTGAACGCCAGCGAAATCACCAGTGCCACAACGCCGACGGTGAAAATAATCATGACGCTCATCGCCGCGAAGAACGGCGTGCGAGTCGGCTGCTCGAGCCCCGCCATGGTGAAGTCGGGGTACATGCCGGTCGTGAAGTCTTCTTCATCGACGTCGGCGTAGGCGTCTGGACCCCCTTGGGCGTAAATCGCGGCCGAGTCGTCTGCGACGGCGCTGTAGGCCAACGCATCCGCCCCCGGCTCGACGCCTGCGGCGGCCTCAGCGACGGCCAGATATCCCGGCGCGAGCGCGTGTTGACTCACCGAACCGGTGCCCGGATCCAGCGCGTAGGCCAGCGCAGCGGTTGACGACGCGAACAGCGGCGCACTCGCCGACGCCAACGCGGCCCCTTTGGCCAGCGCCGTGTCGGGCTGCTCCGGGATTCTCAGCGGAAGCGACGTCGCCGCCTCCAATGCCGGCTTGATCAGTGGAACGTCGACGCCGGAGCCCACCACCAACAAGCCCTCGGGCTGCTCCTCCAGCGCCTCCGCGGTTGAAACCAACCCGACCAGCGCGGCAACGGCCTGGTCGTCGTCCTCGGGCAGTAGCTCACGGTGGACGTCTGTGATCGAGCCGTCGGTGGTCTCCACCACCGCCAACGTCGCGGAATCGGGCTCGATGTACAGCAGCGCGGTGCGGGCATACCCGGTCGCGCTGCCCATTGACTGGGCCAACGCCGCCGCGGCCAAGAACGCCGAAACCAGCATGACGTTCTCGACCTTGCGGGCCGTTAACACCTCACGTAGTTCGGCGGCTTCCTGCTGGTCAGTCCACGTCACACCGGTCGACAGCAGCTGATAACCGGCCTCGTCGGCACCTTCCCGAGTGCCCAGAATTGCCGCAACCACCTGATCAGGTGCGCTGAAAGTTGCCGGGTCTTCGCCGTCGGCGACACCGAAGTTTTCCTCATCGACGGTGACGCCGTCGGCGTTTTCCCCCTCCACCAGCACCAGGCGTACCGTCGTGGGTGCCATCGACACACCAAGTACGGTGTCCACAACTCCTCCATGTTGTTTGCTAGCTGTCCACGTACAGCGATGGGCAGCGCAACAACTGGGCTCCCCACCACAAGTTTGATCGCCGCACAGGAGTGCGGCGTTACCACCAACAAGTTAGCTGGGCTATATGAAGTTCTGGTCAGAAGTTGGTCCCCCCCACTGACCCTTCATGTTGCGACATTACCCCGAAACGCGCACGGCGGAAGAACTCAGCGGTGCCCGCCGCCGCCTCCGCTGTGGCCGCCACCGCCACCAAAGCCGCCGCCGCCAAAGCCGCCGCCAAAGCCGCCGCCAAAGCCGCCACCTCCGCCGAAGCTGTGGCCGCCGCCAAAGCCGCCGAAGCCGGGGGCGCCTCCACCGAAGCCGCCAAAGCCGGGGGCACCTCCACCGAAGCCGCCAAAGCCACCAGGGCCTCCGGCACCATCGTGACTGCCGCCGA
>DASQSQ010000280.1:0-2238 GCA_035642315.1 Mycobacterium sp. | reverse complement strand
GCGATTGGCGTGGGGAGTCCGTCGAGAATCCGGACCTGTCACTGGCCCACGCAGTCGCGGCGAGTTCGGCTTTTCCGCCGTTTTTGTCTCCCAGCGTGCTCGACATTGCGGATCGGGCGACGCTTCACCTGACCGACGGCGGCGTCTACGACAACCTAGGCCTCGAGCCGATTGTGAAACGCTGCAAGACCGTCTTCGTTAGCGACGGCGGCGGAACGTTCAGTGAGCTGGCGAAACCGCACACCGATTGGCTGCGCGGCACCTTGCGTGTGCTCAACACCGTCGACGTCGAGGTGCGCCGGCTGCGCCGTCGCCAGATCAACGGACTGCTGGCGTCGGGGCAACGCGGCGGCGCGTTCTTCGCGATCAACACGGACTACGCGAGGTTTCCCAATCGCAGCCCGGCACTGCCGGTCACCGGTGCGGCGACCAAAGAGCTGGCGGCCACCAAGACTCGGTTGGCCAAGCTCGATCCGCAGCGCTGCCGGAGATTGGTGAATTGGGGTTACGCGGCCGCCGACGCGGCGCTGCGCAGCTACGTCGACCCGGGCCTGGCGCAGCCGGCCGGCTTCCCGTACCCGGCCGAGGCACTCAAATGACCGACCGGCCCCCGATCTCGGCCCCGACATCGATCGCGGGCTCGCCGATGTGGCGCCAGAGTTTCGTTGGTCGGCGCTGATCGGGGCGGGCGTCGACGACGAGTCGTGGCAGCAGTGGCACCCGCGTGGGCCCGCGGGCCCACGCGGGTGCCGCGGGCCGGCGAACTCGTCCGATGGCACCTGGACGTCGACCGGTTCCCTCACCGAGCTCGGCAACGCAACCTTCAAGTTGTGAGCAACTCCGCATAAAATGTCCTATTCGCACAAAATAGACAAAACGGCTAAAATGGCGGATGTGCAGATAACGAACGAGGGGAGCACCATGTCCACGGTCCCGTTCCGCAACCGCGACGGCAAGCTGGTCGATGTACCCATGGTGACCGCCAGCCGCCTCAAAAACGAGTTCGGCACGGTCTTTGAGCAGGCCGCACTCAGCGGGGCGGTGGTGATCACTAAGCACGACACCCCCAGGGCGGTGCTGCTGTCGTATGCCGAATTCGAGGCTCTGACCGCATCGGCCACACCTGCACTCGACGACCTCAGTGAGCGCTTTGACAAGCTGTTGGCCACCATGCAGACACCGGAAGCCAAAGCCGGAGTCGCTGCGGCATTCGACGCCACACCGGAGGAACTGGGCGCCGCTGCGGTGAAGGCGGCGCGCACCGCGCAGCCGCGGTGATCCAGCGCGGCCCATGGTTCGCAAAACAACGAGGCCGGCGCAGATACGCGTGTTGGCAGGCGTCAACGGCGCCGGCAAGAGCAGCATAGTCGGCGCGACGATCCGCGATAAGGGCGGTGAGTACTACAACCCCGACGAGGCCGCACGGGAGATCATGACGGCCAACCCCGGACTGGGCCAGACCGAGGCTAACGCGGCGGCATGGGAACAGGGCCGAACGCTGCTGGAACGGGCGATTGATCAAGGCCTCGATTTCACCTTCGAGACCACACTCGGCGGCAGCACGATGCCGGGACTGCTGGCCGAGGCCGCCAAGCGTGGCGTCGAGGTCCACGTCTTCTACGTTGGGCTCGGCAGCGCCGACACCCACATCGAGCGGGTGCGACAAAGGGTCCGCGCCGGCGGGCATGACATTCCCGAAGCCGACATCCGCCGTCGCTACCGCCACAGCCTGATTAATCTCGTGAAATTACTACCTGTGCTGACCGAGCTACGGGTGTATGACAACTCTGCGACCGCCGACCCCGCGACCGGGCAGGCACCGCAGCCGGTCTTGGTGCTGCACATGGAGCGCGGCCGCATCGTCGGGCCGTCGGATTTGACCTCGACACCGGCTTGGGCCAAGCCCATCGTCGCGGCCGCGCTGGAGCTCACACAGGGGCCGTAACCGGTAAGCCCGTATTTCGGGTCCGCCGTATTCCTCGTCCTAGTGATGGTTCCGAGCGGGCCGAAGCAGTTGTGGGAATTGCTTGTGCCACCTTCGCTCGCTCGCTGGTCGATGGGGCCGCGCGGACGTAACGGGGGCTGGGCCGTGTCGTATCGATGTCCGCAGCCGACAGCTAACTCTGGGGCGAACGACGAAAAGCACAGGTGGACAGCCGTTAGAAGCTCCGGCAGTACCCAATTAGGTGCCGCCGCGACCGAGCTCGACGAATACACCAACCGCGCCGATCAGAGGTA
>DASQSQ010000279.1:0-5184 GCA_035642315.1 Mycobacterium sp. | reverse complement strand
TTCGCCAATACCGCTGCGGCGCTGAACATTCCGTGTGCAATTACGGTGGGGAAGCCGAACAACTTCGCCCCGATCGGGTTGGTATGGATCGGGTTGTGATCGCCGCCGATGGCGGCGTAGCGGCGAATCTGGCCCGGCGTTATTCGCAGGATGGCCTTCGGCGGTGGCGGCTTGAGCTGTTTCTGCGGCGGCGGCTTGGGTTCGTCGGACAAGCTGGTGCGTTGTTGATGCAGGAAGGTCGTCACCTGGTGCCACGCCACGTCATTGCCGACGCTGACGTCGGTCATCAGGTCGACCAGCAGGCCCTTGCGGTGTTCGCGCAAATTCTCGGCGTGTACGGCGATGTTGACCGTATCGGTCACCTTGATCGGGCGGTATTGCGTGATGTGGTTTTCGGTGTGGACGGATCCCATTGCGGCGAAGGGGAAGTCGAACCCGGTCACCAGTGACATCATCGTCGGGAATGTCAACGCAAACGGGTAAGTCAACGGCACGGTGTCGCCGTACCGCAGTCCGGTGACCGCCGCGTATTCGGCCACGTTCCCGCGGTCGATGGGCACGTCGGAGATCGTCAGCTTCCGGCTGGGCAGGTGGTCGTTGCGCGGCACGAACGGCAACGCGCCCGCCGCCGCGCGCAGCAGGTTTTTCAGGCCGCTTGGTTGCGTCACTGCGTCCCTCTCAGCTAGGCGCCCAGCATAGCCTGGCCGCAGACGCGGATGACGTTGCCCGTCACTGCGTTTGATGCCGGGCTGGCGAAGTAGGCGATGGTCTCGGCGACGTCTACCGGTTGCCCGCCCTGGAAAAGCGAATTCATCCGGCGGCCCACCTCGCGGGTGGCCAACGGGATGGCCGCGGTCATCTGGGTTTCGATGAATCCCGGTGCGACGGCGTTGATCGTGATGCCCTTGTCGTGGAGTCCCGGTGCCAGCGCCTGGGTGAGCCCGATCATCCCGGCCTTGGTGGTGGCGTAGTTCGTCTGCCCGCGGTTTCCCGCAATACCGGCCATCGACGACAGCCCGATCACCCGACCACCGTCGCCGATGCTGCCGTTGCCGACTAGCCCCTGGGTAAGTTGTTGCGGCGCAAGCAGGTTGACCGCGAGAACGGCGTTCCAGCGGGCGTCATCCATGTTGGCCAACAGCTTGTCGCGGGTGATGCCGGCGTTGTTCACCAGAATGTCGGCCCGTCCGTCGTAATGCTGGTGCAGATGCTCGGTGATCCGGTCGACGGCGTCCTCTGCGGTGACGTCGAGAGTCAGAGCCGTCCCACCGACGCGGGTGGCGGTCTCCGCCAGTGCTTCGGCAGCAGCCTCCACGTCGACCGCGACCACCCGGGCCCCGTCACGCGCGAACACCTCGGCGATCGTGGCGCCGATACCCCGTGCGGCACCGGTCACGATGCCCACCTTGCCGTCCAACGGTCGGTCCCAGTCGGCCGGCGGGGTGGAGTCGGCGGCGCCGACGTAGAACACCTGCCCGTCCACGTAGGCCGATTTGGCTGACAGCAGGAACCGCAGGGTCGACTCCAGGCCAGTGGCGGCAGGTTTGGCGTCGGGTGAAAGGTAGACCAGCGCCGCGGTGGCGCCCTTTTGCAGTTCCTTGCCCAGCGAGCGGGTGAAGCCCTCCAGCGCGCGCTGCGCGATCCGCTCGTCGCTGCTCCCGGCGTGGTCAGGGGTGGTGCCCACGACGACCACGCGACCGGAGTGGCCGATGTTGCGCAGCAGCGGAGTGAAGAAGTCGTGCAGCGCCGTCAACCCGGCCGGCGCGGTGATACCGGTGGCGTCGAAAACCAGCCCGCCGAACGAATCGGCCCAGCGGCCGCCGAGATTGGCGCCGACGACGTCGTAGTCTTTGTCCAGCGCCGCGCGCAGCGGCTCGACAACCCGGCCCTCACCGCCGATCAGCAGTGACCCGGCCAGCGGCGGATCGCCTTCCCGATACCGCCGGAGCTTCTCGGGCTGTGGAACGCCGAGTTGCTTGGCGAGAAACGAGCCTGGCCCGGAGTTGACGACTTGGGACAATAGATCAGGTGAAACCTTCGGGGCCACTGAGCTGCCTTCCATATCGAGCGTGTCATCTGTCGACTACCGTATCGAAGAGCGAACTTACTCCAGAGTAAGAACAGTAGTTAGTATGGGTACTGGGTACTAACTGCGGATAACCCCTAACCGACGGAGATAAGCGTGAGTTCTGAAAGTTCCATGCGCCGGGTCGCGGTGCTCGGAGGCAATCGAATCCCGTTCGCGCGTTCGGACCGCGCCTACGCCGAGGCGTCCAACCAGGACATGTTCACCGCCGCCCTGGGCGGACTGGTCGACCGGTTCGGTCTTGGCGGTCAGCGTTTAGGTGCAGTGATCGGCGGCGCGGTGCTCAAGCACAGCCGCGACTTCAACCTGATGCGCGAATGTGTGCTCGGCTCGGCGCTGTCGTCCTACACGCCGGCGTTCGACCTGCAACAGGCCTGCGGGACCGGGCTGCAGGCGGCGATCGCCGCAGCTGACGGCATCGGCGCCGGCCGCTACGAGGTCGCCGCCGCCGGCGGCGTGGACACCACCTCCGACGCGCCAATTGGCTTGGGCGACAACCTGCGCCGCACGTTGCTGGGACTGCGCCGGTCAAAGTCCAACGTCGAGCGGCTCAAACTGGTCGGCAAGCTGCCGGCCAGTCTCGGCGTGGAGATTCCGGTGAACAGCGAGCCACGCACCGGACTGTCGATGGGCGAGCACCAGGCCATCACCGCCAAGCAGATGGGCATCAAGCGGGTCGACCAGGATGAGCTGGCCGCGGCCAGCCACCGCAACATGGCCGCCGCTTACGACCGCGGCTTCTTCGACGACCTGGTCACGCCGTTCCTGGGCCTGTACCGCGACGACAACCTGCGGCCTGACGCCTCCGCGGAGAAGCTGGCCAAGCTCAAGCCGGTGTTCGGGGTTAAGTCCGGTGACGCCACCATGACCGCCGGCAACTCGACGCCGCTGACCGACGGCGCCTCGGTGGCATTGCTGGCCAGTGAAGATTGGGCCGCCGAGCACTCGCTGACGCCGCTGGCCTACTTCGTCGACGCCGAGACGGCAGCGGTGGACTACGTCAACGGCGACGATGGCCTGCTGATGGCGCCGACGTATGCGGTGCCGCGCCTGCTGGCGCGCAACGGGCTCAGCCTGCAGGACTTCGATTTCTACGAAATCCATGAGGCGTTCGCCTCGGTGGTGCTGGCGCACCTGCAGGCCTGGGAGTCCGAGGAGTACTGCAAGGAGCGTCTGGGCTTGGATGCCGCGCTCGGGTCCATCGACCGGTCCAAGCTCAACGTCAACGGGTCCTCGCTGGCGGCCGGTCACCCGTTCGCCGCCACCGGCGGACGGATCCTCGCGCAGTTGGCGAAGCAACTGTCGGAAGCCAAGGCCAAGCAGGGCAAACCCGTGCGCGGGCTGATCTCGATTTGCGCCGCGGGCGGCCAAGGCGTCGCCGCCATCCTGGAGGCCTGATACCCGTCCCCGGCGGCGCCGAACGCGACCGCTTGACACAGAGAGGCGCCAGTTAGTCGTCGAGTGGGACGTTCGTCTGCTTCCCGGAGATTTCGATGTGGTAGCCGTGGAGGACTGTGACGATCATCGAGATCGAGACGACGCCTTCGGCGATGAAAAATGCGGCGAAGTCGATGAGTGAGCCGATCGGTGGATCTCCTGGGACGGCGTCTCGCAACGGGATGAGCGCGAATAGCAATGTGCCGAGGAAAGCTAGTGCAGACCAGAACAAGCCAAACTTGCCGCTGGCGATGTACCACGCAGCGACGAGCGAGGCGATGGTCAGGCACCACATGAAGACCATGATGAACGCGGCAAACACGACGGTGCTCGTCGAACGTTGCACTTTTGCGGTTGCGGCGAACAGTGCTTGAGGCGTTGTGATGGTTTTGGCTTCTCCATCATCCTGGTGGACCTGGATGGATTTTTCCTGTTTCGGGGAGAGCTTGAAGAAGGTGTCGATGTTGTTGAACACCACCCGGATCGGGACTGCGCGCTGATTCGGGGCCTCGCCGACGAGCGCGCGGAAATAAAAGTTCGCCGTGTAGCGGTCGAAGGGGTAGTCGGTGATGGTCCCATCGCGAAGCGCGAATTGCACGGACACGTATTCCGGGCGTTGATGTGCTTTGGAGACCACAGTGCGGTCGCTGACCGCGTTGCTGATGAGGGTCACGTCTTCTTTCAGATCATGTGTGCGCTCGTCCACCAAGGAGCCCGCGCCCTTTAGCTCCAATTGGGCGCTTACCCGCGCTGTGGACGGGTCGATTTTCTGAATGAGCAGGTTGAGGGTCACATGGTCGGGGTTGTCGGTGTCGCCGAGCACAGTCGGATGGTGGCCTTTGTGATGCTCGAGCCAGTACAGGGAGATGCTCAAGACTGTGAGCACAACGACAAGGAGCGTCAGACCGATGAGCTTGGCCACGCTGGGCACGCGCGGTGGGCCGTTTGTTGACGTTTTTGGAATTGGCATCGTCAGTGTTGTTGACATATTTAGCCTTTCCTGAAGGTATTTCGGCAGCGGTTGCGCTCGGCCAGCGCCCGGGCGCAAGCGCACGAACCGAGATAAATGCACCCCTCGTTCCGGTCATCATGCCGATATCGCAGCCAAAGGACCTCGGAGGACACGCCGTGTGGTCCGGTGTGTGCGGACATTGGTAAACGGAAGTTCAGCAATGGCGGCGTGAAAGCGGGGCGCCGACGATGCAGCCACCGGCTAATGCCCGATCGCAATGCTTGCCTACCGATGAGTATTCGCGGGTCGGGTCGTTTGGCCGCGGCGCGGCCCGGGTACTCATCGCGCTGGATAGCTCCGTGTTGTCGTCCGACCCCCCGACCCGATGGCAGCGCGGGGCGTCCTTTGAATCGGCCGTTGGCCTGTTCACAGGCGTCGGTCGAGGGGGGCCGCCGGTGGAATGAGGGGATCCCGCGGCGGCCCCTTCTCCTATCTTCAACCGAACGCAAAATCCCCCGTCTCCAAATGGAGAACGGGGAATTTTGCTAATTCAGCTCCAGCGGGTCAGGTCAGAACGCTGCTTCGTCGAGCTCCATGATCTCGTTGTCGATCGTGTCCAACACCGCGCGGGTGCTGGTCAGCAGCGGCAGGAAGTTCTTCGCGAAGAACGACGCAACCGCGATCTTGCCCTCGTAGAAGGCCCGGTCGG
>DASQSQ010000278.1:0-5451 GCA_035642315.1 Mycobacterium sp. | reverse complement strand
CGGTGGCCATGGTCCGGATCAGGGCCTCGTCTCGACCGCGGCCGTCGGCCAGCTCATCGCGATAGCGGCTGATGATCAGCAGTGTGTAGTCGATGGCCAGGGCCAGACCCAGCGCACTGCTGAGGTTCAGCGCATATGTCGAGACGTCGGTGCCGAAGCTGATCAGCCGCAACACCGACATCGATCCGACGATGGCCAGCCCACCCAGCACGACGGGCAAGGCCGCGGTCAACAGCCCACCGAAAACCCAAACCAGCACGAGGAAGCTCAGCGGAATCGCGATGGACTCCATCAGCAGCAAATCGCGCTCGTTCTGCTGATTGATCTGGTCGTAGACCGTCGCGACCCCGCCGGCCCGGACCGTAACCCCGTCACGGTCGTGCACGACCTGCTTGGCAATGGACTTGGCGTAGTTCTGCGCGTAGTTCTCGCCGCCTTTGAGGTTGGCCACGATCAATCCGGATTTGCCGTCCTTGCTCACCAGGTCGGCGGACAAGTGACCCGCGGCCGCAGCGGGTCCGGTCCACGCCGAGGACACGTTGAACACCCCCGCCGACCGTTTCACCTGATCGACGATGTCGGCGGCGACCTCGCGAGCTTGATTGCTTTGAGCGCCGCCCGGCGCGGTCACCAGGAGCACCAGCTGCTGATCGCTCTGTCCGAATTTGTCGGTCAACAGGTGGATGGCCCGTGCCGACTCCGACTCCGGGTCCTGAAAGCCGCCGGCCGAGAGGCTCTTGGCGACTGGCAGCCCGAAGATTGCGGCGGCCACCATTACCAGCGCTGCGACCGCGAGAATTCGGCGCGGCGCGGCGATGGCAAGGCGCGCGATTCGCTGCAACATGCGTATCCTTCCCTCCGCCGTTGCTACCTGCGCTAACTTATCAACGATAACTTAGCGTTTGCAACGGCCAGAGCGCCCTCCGACGCCCTACAAATAGATACGTGTCCGTGCCCCGCGATGGTTCACCGCAAACGCGGATTAACCAGGACATTTTCCGGAGCCTATCGGCTGCTAATTGGATACGCGACGAACATCCGGGAGTCCGGACGGGACGTCCATAGGAGCCGTCACCCTACCCGACGGTAATATTGCCAATGTTTTCCGAATCGTGACTCAAAGATTCCTTAAAGGTGGCTCATACGATCAGCTACATGTGGATCGACGAGTCGAGTGCCGACGTGATCAAAGCTGATTTCGAGGCTCTTTACCACGGCGACGTGCTGGTGGAGGGCGAGACCTCGGAGCAACTCGACGATTGGCACCCGCTGCCTACTGCGAGCTGATTCGCGCATAGCGCGCCCGTTTGCTGCGGGCGCGCCGGCGACGAGGTGAGCGTGAGTCTCAATGGCACTTTTGCCGTCGCCCGATTGCTCGAAGTCCCCGCGATCGCGGGGACTTTTTTCATGGGCTGACTTGCCCCCGTAAGCGGGTGGGGGTACCCCCAGCCGCGAAGCGGCGAGGGGGCGTACCCCCACCTCAGCCGCTTCGCGGCTGCATCGTCGTCAGCCGTTTTGTTCGGTTACCGCTGTACTACCTCGGGGCCATCCGGATCGCGCCGTCCAGCCGGATGACCTCACCGTTGAGCATCGGGTTCTCGACGATGTGCACCGCCAGAGCCCCGTACTCGTCGGGATTACCGAGCCGGCTGGGGTGCGGCACCTGCTGACCGAGCGACTGCCGGGCCGCCTCCGGCAGGCCGGCCAGCAACGGGGTGTCGAACAGGCCCGGGGCGATCGTCATCACCCGGATGCCCTTGCTGGCCAGGTCGCGCGCGATCGGCAAAGTCATGCCGACCACGCCACCCTTGGACGCCGAGTAGGCGGCCTGACCGATCTGGCCGTCGAAGGCCGCGACCGAAGCGGTGTTGATGATGACGCCGCGCTCTTCGCCGATCAGGTCATTTTTGCCGATCCGTTCGGCGCCCAGCCGCAACACATTGAAGGTCCCGATCAGGTTGATCTCCACGACGATGCGGAACAGATCCAGCGGGAAGACGCCGTCTTTGCCCAGCACGCGGATTGCGTTGCCGGTGCCGGCGCAGTTGACCACGATGCGCAGCGGGCCAAGCGACTCGGCGATATCCAGAGCCGAGGTGACCGCCTTCTCGTCGGTGACGTCAGCGGGTGCAAAGCGCGCATGCTCGCCGAGTTCGCGGACAACATCCTCACCTTTCAGGTCGAGCACGACCACCTGTGCGCCCGCATCCAGCAGACGCTTGGTGGTGGCCAGGCCCAGGCCTGACGCCCCACCGGTGACGAGTGCTACGGCATCCCTGATCTCCACGCAAATGTTCCTTTCGGTCGGTCCGGCCGCTCCCCCACGGGGCCGACCTACTGGTTGGTCGGGACTATACCCAGTCGTTGAGGATGGCCTCGGTGTCGGCTCCGGGCTGCCCCGGTGGGCGTGGCTGGTCCGGAACCGTCCGCGAGAACCGGGGCGCCGGCAACGGCTGCAACCCGCCGCCGGTCTGGTAGAAGGTATTCCGCTCGGTGACGTGCGGCTCGGTCTCCACCTCGCCGAACGCCAGCACCGGCGTCACGCAGGCGTCCGAATCGGCGAAGACCTTGGCCCAGTGGTCGCGGTCGCGGCTTGCGAACACCTCGGTGAACTTGGCCCGCAGCTCGGGCCAGCGGCTGCGGTCGTTCTGCTCCGGCAAGTCGGCGGCGTCCAGCCCGAGCCCGGCCAGCATCGCGGCGTAGAACTGTGACTCAATGGCACCCACCGAGACGTAGCGGCCGTCCGCGCATTCGTACGTGTCGTAGTAGGGCGCTCCGGTGTCGAGCATGTTGGTGCCGCGCTCGTCGGTCCACATCCCCATGGCACGCATCCCCCACATCATCTGCACCAGCACCGAGGACCCGTCGATCATTGCCGCGTCGACGACCTGGCCCTTGCCGGACGTCTGCCGCTCCCACAACGCTGAAAGGATGCCGAGCAGCAAGAACATCGACCCGCCGCCGAAGTCGCCGACCAGGTTCAGCGGCGGCACCGGCCGCTCGTTGACCCGGCCGATCGCGTGCAGCACGCCGTTGAGCGAGATGTAGTTGATGTCGTGACCGGCTTGCTGACTACGTGGACCGGTCTGCCCCCAGCCGGTCATCCGGCCGTAAACCAGCCGGTCGTTGACCTTGGCGCAATCCTCCGGGCCCAGCCCCAGGCGCTCGGTGACGCCGGGCCGGTAACCCTCGATCAACACGTCGGCCTTGGCGACGAGCTTGAGGACGAGCTCGCGGCCCTCGTCCGATTTGAGGTCGGCGATGACGAACCGCCGGTTGCGCAGCATGGGGTCGGTACCGCTGGCTCCGGGGCGGTCGACCCGCACCACGTCGGCGCCGAGGTCACCGAGGATCATCGCGGCGTGCGGCCCCGGCCCGATACCGGCCAGCTCGATCACCCGCAGCCCTGTCAGCGGTCCCGCCATGATGTCCCGACCTCTCTGTCGACAACCTTGCGTGGCGATCGCCAGCGCGGCAATGCCGGCCGCAGCGGGTCGCCACCAAACTCAAAGGCATCTTCGCAGTCGGCCGCGACGGCGCTGCACCCCGGTCGCTTATGGTGATTCTCATGACCGCCATCGATTCCGGAATCGACACCGTGGCACCCGTCGACGGACTTATCGTCTCCCTTGCCGACGGTGTGCTGTCGGTGACCATCAATCGTCCGGACAGCCTGAATTCGCTGACGCTGCCGGTGTTCGTCGGGATCGCCGACGCCATGGAGCAGGCGGCCCACGATCCGCGGGTGAAAGTCGTGCGGCTGGGCGGCGCCGGCCGCGGCTTTTGCTCCGGAGCGGGGATGAGCGCCGACGACGTGGCGGGCGCGGGTCCCGGCGACGAACTGATTTTGGCGGCCAACCGTGTGGTCCGGGCGATCACTACGCTGCCGCGTCCGGTCGTCGCGGTCGTCCAGGGACCGGCGGCCGGCGTCGGGGTATCTCTAGCCCTGGCCTGCGACCTGGTATTGGCTTCGGACACAGCGTTTTTCATGCTCGCTTTCACCAAGATCGGCCTGATGCCCGACGGCGGCGCCTCGGCACTGATCGCCGCGGCGATCGGCCGGATCCGTGCGATGCGAATGGCGTTGCTGGCCGAGCGGCTGCCAGCCGCCGACGCACTGGCGTGCGGCTTGATCAGCGCGGTCTATCCGGCCGACGACTTCGAGGCGCAGGTGGACAAGGTGGTGTCCGGGCTGCTGACCGGGCCCGCGATGGCGTTCGCCAAGACCAAGGACGCCATCAACGCGGCCACGCTCGCCGAGTTGGAGCCCACCCTGCAGCGTGAGCTCGAGGGCCAGTCGGTCCTGCTGAAATCACACGACTTCCGCGAGGGCACAAGGGCTTTCCAAGAGCGCCGGACAGCCGACTTCAGCGACAGCTGATCGCGGCGCGTTCACAAGCCGAACAGCGGGGGCAACGCCAGCAGTACGACCAGAGTCCAGACGAAGTGAGTCAGGATCGGCGCCAGCACCCCGCCGGTGGCGCGGCGTTCCAAGGCGCACACCGTCCCAAGGATGATGGCGGCGAACGCGAGCATCGGGTTGCCACTGGCCAACGTGGCGGCCACATAGATGATCGTCGAGATGAGCGCCGGGTGGTAGCGGCCCAGCGCGGTGTAGAGCGCGCCGCGGTAGAACAGCTCCTCGGCGATGCCGCCGACCAGAGCGACAGCCATGGTCGCCCGCCAGGATCCCTGATCGGTGTACTGCAGCACGCGGGTGATCAGTTCGGCGACGGCGGGGATCTCTCTGGCGATCAGCCCGCCGAGCACGAACACACCGGCGAGCAGCAGACCGATCACCGTGCCGCTGATCACCGGGCGCTGGTTGCGGCCACGCCAGCGGGCACCGCCGAGGTGCAACGGTCCGGAACCGAACGCCCCGAGCGCCCACACCGCAGCCAACGCCAGCGACAGCCAGTAGAAGCTCGATTCGCCGGGGTGCCGTCGCAACGCCAAACCCAGCACCACCGCGCCGAGCAACAGCACAACCACGACGACAATCCGCCGACGGCGCTTCACTGCCGGCGGTTCGTTGTGTGGCACAGCGACATTGACAATTCCGGCCCGGATCTCGGCCAGAGCGCCGGTCTTGTGAGAATTACTGAGGTCGGTCATGCGAAACGCACCTTCGGTGTCAGGGTGATCAGCAAGTCGAGGCCGGTTCGCAACGCACCGGCGATGGGCCCTGGGACGGCATCCACCAACGCGAGACCGGGCCGCGCGATCGATGGCGTCACCATTCCGGCGAGCCGTCGCAGCCGCAGCGCATCGCCCCCGGCCCACGCCGGATCGCTGTCGGCGAGGTGATGAGGGTCGGCCAGCGCGTTGACCGGAAGCGGCAGGCGGCTCGATAAGGCCTGGGTGATCGCGTCCTCGACACGCAACAGCCCACCGGGTGGGTCGGGAACTAGACCACGCAGCCCGGAGCCGGCGGCCTGCATCGGGTGGTCC